>JAKQSH010000349.1 GCA_029570245.1 Deltaproteobacteria bacterium
GAGCAGTCACATCTACAGTGGTAAGCAGCGATACGCTTGGCCCGGTCAGCGGTAACGAAGGAGACGGAGTCTGGTATCTCTTCCAGGAAATAAGTGAAGAAAAATCTACCGGAAACAAAGACGGCGGATTCGTAAACAACACCAGACGTGAAAACGGCGGCTGGATAATCAACGGGCAGGATGGCACTTTCAGCATAACCATCCCGCTGTTCTGCGGCGAGCAGACACTGAAACTCGGCTGGCAGAATACAGCAGGCTGGTACGCCGTCGTTATTAAAATGACAACTACCGAGTGCATCGACGCCGACATCCGCGTAACGCTTTCATGGGGAGAAGGCGCAAATGACCTTGAAATGCACCTCATTCGCGAAGGCGGAAAAATAAACGTTGCACCGGACGACTGCACCTGGACCAACATGAACCCGGATTGGGGTCAGGAGGGAGTTGCCGAAGACAACCCCAAGAAGGATGTGGATCACACCGGAGACAAAGGCGTTGAAAATATTTTCCTGTCAAATCCTGAAGACATCACATATCGCGTAATGGTCGAATACTGGGCTTCAGGCGTTCCGACAACTGCGCGTCTGGTTATTCTGCTCGAAAACCAGGTCTTCGAAAGCACACTGGAAAACTTCACGTCTCATTACGTCTGGGATGCCGCCACAATCGACTGGCCCAACAGAACCGTCACATGGCTCGGCACCGAACCGTTTGACTGCTCCGGCAACTGGAGCAGCGGCTGTAAAATGGACGTACCGCAATATTCCGAGTAAATATGGCCGGCAACAAAAAGCCCTCTCAACCGAGAGGGCTTTTTTTCGGCCAGCTGCCAATGTCAGACCACAACCGTTTTGACTTCGAAGTCCGGCGGGTTCTGGATGGTGCGTTTTACGGCGCATTCGTCTGCTGCGCGGATTATAGCCTGATGATATTTTTCCGGGAAATCCGGCGGGACCTGAATTTCGAGTTCCACTTTTCCAATGCCGCCCATCGGGCCGGATGAGACTCGCTGCACTATTTTTACATTGTCTACCGGAATTCCACGATTCCGGCAGAAACTCGAAACGTAAATACCGGCGCACGTTCCGATTGAGGCCAGAAATAATGCAAACGGCGGCGGCGCTGAGCCGTCCTGATCGGTATTGACGGTAAAACCGCCGAAATGCGCGTCAACTTTATTGCCTTCTGGAAAAGTAATTACCATTTCTCCCGACATAATGCACCTCGCAATAATTCAATGTGGTTAAAAGCAGTTTCATATTAAAAAGGCGTCCGATTGTCGCCTTACAGAAATCAATATAAGTCCGGTATTCCACCATGCAAGCAGGAGATCGGATTTTATTCTTTTCGCTCAGATTTCTTTTGCTCTTCGCAACTTATTTGCTTTTCTGCAGATTCGTATCCGGTTATAATCAAAAAGTTCGCTGATTGAATTCATTTATAATTATTTTTCATATCTCCGGCTTGAAAAAGGAAAACAGCCATGAAATCGGACAAGCTTATCACCATTGAAGACCTGTTCAGAGACTTAAGCGAAGACAGCCGCGAACTGTTGAACTGGGACTGGGATTCACGTTTCGGCGCAGTCGTGACAAGCTTTTCGAAAGAGGACGAAGATGCCGTCTTTTCACTGCTAAAAAAACATTTCGACGAAGAGTACGACAATAATGGAATAAGCGAAGCCGAAAAAGACGTGCAGAAACTGGCAACAAGCTTTGGCGGAGTCCGCGCCGGGCAGAAACTGTTCATCAGAAAAGACGACGACACTTTCATCGTATTCGGCGCCTACTGGCCCTGGGGCAACGGGTCCACCGTCAGTCTGCGCATCGGCATCAAAGCCTCCGACAACATCACCGCCACCGACATTGAACTGGCGCGCATGGTGAAAAGCTGGTTCAAATCCTGAGCCGTAAAATACTCCTATTTCGTCATTTGCCGCGAAAAGGATGAAATTCTTTCTGCCGGATTTCATAATGCAGTTGATTATGGCGGCGCATTGCCATATTATGTTGCAAAATTACGCTTAAACGGAGATTCCGTTCTATGAACAGAAGAGAGTTCATTAAAAATAGTTTGTTGCTGGCGGGGTCTTCAATAATTGCCCCGGCGGCGCTTCTTGGCGGCTGCACCACCGCTCGCATTTATCCCCAAAAAGGCCCCGGAATCGACAAACTGCTTTATGACGGCGCACGCGTGATGTGGTCGGCAGCGCACCCGGACGATGAGGCACTTGTGGGCGCCATAATGGCGAAATCAAGCCTGGCTTATAACAATCCGCTGTATTTTCTTATCCTTACCCACGGCGACGGCGGGGAATGCTGCCGTCCGCAGGGTTGCCTGCCCGATCTGGCCACGGTGCGCGGCGAAGAAATGAAAAAAGTCGCAGAACTCTACAAAGCCGAATTGCAGCATGAATATTATTACAATGCGCCGCTGCCGGTGGAAAGCTTCCCGAAACGCCACGAACTGGCGAAAATGTGGAATGACCGCAAAGACGTTACGCGTCTTTACGCCGAAGCCATCAGGCGCTGGAAACCGGACGTGATTTTCACGTTCTGCCCGGTAAGCGGCTTCACCGGTCACCCCGAACATCAGCTGGCCTCGCGCTTTACAATGGCGGGAATCAGAATGGCCGCCGATTCATCCGTAGATGTCGAAGGAATGTCTGCCCACAGAGTTTCGTATGTTTACCTGCCGCTGAATCGCTACTGGCCGGTAACGGCCTTAAGCGGGCAGAAAGACGCCGGTCCGGTGACAGAAACATGGGACCCCACTCAATATTGCACCACAGGCTGGCAATGCCGCGATATCATGGCGCATTTTTCGAAAGCTCACCTGTCGCAGAACCGCGACATGGGAAGCGTGCGCATGGTAACGCCGCTTATGCGCCAGATTTACCTGCGGCTGATCGACCCATTCACCGAAATTTACGATCCTTTCGAACCCAGACCTGAACAGGTATAACCTTATCGCCTACGGCTTGCACTATGGAAGATTTTCCCGTACACACAAAATACGCCACCGACCGCGAGACGCTTGAGCGTGAATGTACCGTTGAGTTTGTGCGCGACAGCGGACCCGGCGGACAGCATCGCAACAAACGCGAAACAGGCGTAAGGCTGTATCACGCGCCATCCGGTCTGGTTGTAACTGCGGTTGAAAGGCGTTCGCAGGCTCAAAACCTTGACGAGGCTTACGAGCGGCTCATTTTTGCGCTGAAAAAACTGAATCACGTTCCGCGCAGCCGCAAAGCTACGCGTGTTCCTTTCGGAGCACGTATGGATAGACTGGCATCAAAGCGCATTCAATCTGCCCGCAAAGCCGCCCGCCGCCGCCCAGACGACTCGGATTGAAGAATTGGCTCTTTATTTGCCGGAAAGCACAAATTATTCAAGCCCTTTCCTGCGACATTCCGAGCTCCCGCTGCCGTCAACAACTCACGCCGTCTTTTTAAGTTCTGTCTGCTCCAGCGGCAGCTGGTCGTGTGGAAGGTTATTGAGGAATGCGGCGCGGATTTCCGCAACGGCTGAGTCTGGCTCATCAGCCGACCAGTCTGAAGTGTCCACGGCCGGAAGCACTTTGACCTGCACAGCTCCGCCACGGATTTTAAGCGTGTTCTTCTCCCATATGCGATGTGCGCCCTGCACGACAACCGGCACAACGGGCAGCCCGGTAAGCAGCGCCATGTGAGCAATGCCTTTTTTGAACGGCAGCAGGCGTCCGTCTTTTGAGCGCGTACCTTCGGCGCTCATTATTATGGACAGCTTTCTGTCGCGCACGAACTCACCCAGCGAACGCATCTGAGAAATGGCAAGATTCTGCCGACTGCGATCAACCCGCAGGTGCCCGGTAAGCAGATAAACCTGTCCAAAGAAAGGGTAACGCACAATTTCCTTTTTCATAACGCCCACAGTGCCGAAAGGCAGTATTCTCAGCGTAATGAACAGATCGGCAATGGATGTGTGATTGAATACATAAATGGCCGGTCTGCGGAAGTTCAGGTTTTCCTTGCCGATTATCGAAATGCGGCAGCCGATGAGCCAGCTTACGGAATATCCGACCAGTCTTTCGTAAATTATGCATGAACGGATACGGGCGGTGCGGCTGGGCAGCAGTGCAAGAAGAATTGCCGTCTGCATCAGAGAGGCGGCGCCGACAACAGCCAGCCCGCCGACAAGTTTAATGGCAGAGAAAACACGATCCATGCGGCCTCCCAAATACTTCCTGGTTCGGCTGC
>JAKQSH010000354.1 GCA_029570245.1 Deltaproteobacteria bacterium
TTTTTCTTCTTCTGGAACCTGCGTAATGGGTCTGGCCGCCGGGCGTTTCCCTCTGCGTTCCGAGCGCGTTTTTTCGGCCTCAGCCGATTTTGATACGTGCAGCAGACGATACAGCAGCAGAATCACCAGCAGACCGATGGCGGTGATGACTGTGTAGAAAACCCTCTCGTCGTAAAGAATGAGTTCCAGCGCTTTGTTGAAGTAAACTTCCATTTAAGGCGGCCTTTCAGCTCATATTTACGGAAACCAGCTTGGATACGCCTGGTTCCTCCATTGTGACGCCGTAAAGTGCGTCCATGACTTCCATGGTTTTTTTGTTGTGTGTAATCAGAATGAACTGGCTTTTGCGGCTGATGCGCTTGAGCGTTTCGGAGAACCGTCCGACATTCGCGTCGTCAAGCGGCGCGTCAACTTCGTCCAGCAGGCAGAGCGGCGTGGGTTTGTACAGGAATATTGCGAACAGCAGCGATATGGCCGACAGCGCTTTTTCGCCGCCGGAAAGCAGGTTCGCGTTCTGCAGTTTTTTGCCGGGAGGCTGCACTATTATTTCGACGCCGGATTCAAGCAGATTTTCCGGGTCGGTCAACTCAAGTCTGGCCTGTCCGCCGCCGAACATTTCGGTGAAAAGCAGGCTGAATTTTTCGTTGATGGTGTTGAAGGTTTCTTCGAAGCGCTGGCGCAGTACCTTGTTGATTTTTCGGATGGCTTTGTTGAGGTCGTCCATTGACTTGACCAGGTCTTCCTGCTGATTGAGCAGAAATTCGTGGCGTTCTGACAGCTGTTCGTATTCCTGAATGGCACCCAGATTGACATCGCCCATGCCTTCGAGTTTCTCGTTGATCTGCTGCATGTGACGCCGTTCTTCATCTCCTGGTGCTGTCTCGCGCAGATACTCGGCGTGCTCGGTGTCGAGTGTGATTCCGTAGCTCTGATAAACGCTTTCCAGCAGGTGACGGCGCGTCATGTCCAGTTCGGTTTCAATGCGGCTCAGGCGCGCCAGCTCGGCGCGGATTTCCTCAAGCTCACGCCTCGCCAGCTTTATTTCTTCCTGGCGGTTCTGGATGATGCGCATTTCTTCATCGAGGTCGCGCTTTTCGATATCCAGTTTTTCGCTCAGTCGCTGGCGTGATTCGAGGCGCACGTCAAGTTCGCGCTTCGTGCGTTCTATATCCTCTTTAAGTTCGGTGCGACGGCGCAGTGCACGTTCCTGCTCAAAACGCAGACGTTCGCGGTGGCGCTCAAGTTCTTCTAGGCGCAGACGGGCCTGTTCGAGGCTGCTTTGCAGGTGGTTGCGCTGTTCGCGCACGCGGGCGGCTTCTACCTTGACGGCGGTGAGCTCCTGAGCTGCCATGTCGCGCTTGTGCGCCGAATCCTGCAAACTTTCCTGAATTTCCATCAGACGGCGCTGATTGCTCTCGCTTTTTTCGTCAAGTTCCTGACGTTCTTTTTCGAGATTGCGCTTTTCCTCCATCAGCTTGCCCATGCCGTCCTGGAGGCGGATCAGTTCCTCATCAAGCGCTGTAAGACGTTCCTTTTCGCGGGCCTGCTCCATTGCGATGCGGTGCAGTTCGCGTTCCTGTTCGATGATTTCTATTTCGCGCCGATGCGTGTCGGAACGCGTCATTTCCATGCGTTCTTCCAGTCGGCGTATTTCGTCAAGTCGTTCCTGCCGCTCCACCGCAAGCAGTTCTGTTTTCTGGCGTGATTCTTTCGATCTGACTTCCAGTTCGCGCATTTCACGCTTGCGGCGCAAAGGCATTTCGGAGCGCATTTCGCCTGACCCGCCTACGATGGCTCCGCTTGCGTCCAGCATTTCACCTTCTCTGGTTACAAAGCTGTAACGCCGCCCGCTGCTGTTCCACAGCTTGCGCGCCTCATCCAGCGTGTCGGCGCTGTAAACTCCGGCCAACAGCGCTTCTACAACTGAGAGCGTTTCCGATGGCGCGTTTATTTTTTCGATCAACGGATGGAGTTCCGCTGCATCCGAAGTGGCCGGAGCTGTGCTGTCGGGAGAAATGAATCCGGTGCGGCCTTTGGCTTTGGAGTGCAGAAAATCCAGACCTTTGAGAGAAGCTTCAGAATCCCGTGTGACGACCCACTCCAGACGTTCTCCCATGGCGGCGGCCAGAGCGCGTTCGTAACCGGCTTCAACTTCTACCAGTTGCGACACCAACCCCAGGAATTCGTCTGGCGAGAACGGGCCGTTGTCGTGGTCGGCCAGAGCTTTTACGCCTTCGGAGAAGCCTTCCATCGACGCATCAAGTTCTCGCAGCGATTCCAGGCGGGACTGCGTTTCCATGCTTTCGGTTCGGGCGCGGGCCAGATTGTCTTCGACATCAATGAATTCGTCGCGTTTCTGCTCCAGCTCGCTTGAAACTTCTTCGCGCAGGTTGTCGAGCTTCATTTTCATCTGGCGCAATCCACCGATGCCTTCTTCGAATTTTGCGCGCTCGGCGGTGAATATCTCGTACTGCTCCTGGCGCGAACGGCGTTCGCTGCGGTTGTTGCGTGTGTCGCGCTCGTTCTGCTCGATGCGGCGCTGCAGAAGCGCCAGCAGGTCTTCGATCTGGCGCATGCGGGCGCGCGAAAGCAGTATTTCTTCCTTCAGGCTGCCTGCTCCGCTCTGACGCGCTTCGAATTCGCTCTGCATGTAACGCGAGTGCTCTTCGGCTTTCGCCAGTTTCAGCGTGACGGCTTCGGATTCGTCGGCCAGCTGTTGCTGGCGCTGTCCAAGGCCGGCTATGGCTTCCTGCTGATCCTGCACCTGTTTGGAAACTTCGGAGTTCTCCTGATTACGTTCGTCGTGCGTCTCGTCGATGCGCTGTATTTCGGCGGCGTAAACTTCCAGGTTGCGCTCGTCAAGGCGGATGCTCTGATCCAAAGTGGCGAGTTCCTGACGGCGTTCGGCCAGAGCTTCTTCTTTTTCACGCACGCGCAGGCTTACTGCCTCTTCGCGCGTTTCCAGCGCCGCAAGGCGGTTGACTGTCGCCTCTTCTTTTTCGCGGCCTGAAGCCAGATTCAGCTTCAAGGCTTCGATTCGCGCGTTAACGTCCTGCCATTCGTGGGCCTTGAAGGCCAAGTCTATTTCCTTAAGTTCATTTTTCAACTTTCGGAAACGTTCGGCTTTCTGGGCCTGACGATGCAGCGAGTTAAGCTGACGTTTGACTTCTGCAATGATGTCGCCGACGCGCAGCAGATTCTGACGTGTTGACGCCATTTTTCGTTCGGCTTCGCGCTTGCGGCTGTGATAACGCGTAATTCCGGCCGCTTCTTCGATTATCAGACGGCGGTCTTCGGGTTTACCCGAAATGATGGCTGCCACCTGTCCCTGTTCGACAGTGGAATACGCTCGCGGTCCGGCGCCGGTTCCCAGGAACAGATCGGTAATGTCTTTAAGGCGGCAGGGCGCCTTATTCATAAAAAATTCAGAATCGCCGTTTCTGAACAGGCGGCGCGTGACCTGTATTTCGTTGAAGCTTTTTCCGTCGCGTTCGAAAACCGGCTGACCGTGATTGTCGATGGTCATTGTAACTTCGCACATGCCGACCGGGCTGCGGGATTCGGAACCGGCGAAAATGAGGTCCTCGCGGTTGTGGCCACGCAGATTTTTGATGCTCTGTTCGCCCATTATCCAGCGGATGGCGTCAACTATGTTGGATTTTCCGCAGCCGTTAGGACCGACTACGCCGACGATGGGCTTTTCGAATACCAGTGTGGTAGGGTCTACGAAGGATTTGAATCCGCTTATGTCCAGACGTTTGATTCTCATGGCGTAAACTTATTTATGGTGAATCGGCGCCGTCAAGCGGGCTGTCGCCGGATGTTTCAATATTCATGTTCGGGCCGTCGAAACGGATTTTCACTCCCGGACCGCATTCTCCGATTACCAGCGTTCCTGCCAGTATGTCTCCGGCGCGCTGTCCGCCCGAATCCGTCCAGGCCAAGTAGAATTCGAAAGCCGCAACCAGAACACCGATTGTTATCAGAAGCAGCCAGCCGATTATCGGGATTACAGCCAGCAGCAGCACGAAAGCCACCGACAGATTGCGCAGAACGGAGTGCTTGAATTCCGCAGTTCTTCGTCCATTTACCTGTACGGTGTGCAGCCCGATAATCCTCTTGCCGACCGAGCGGCCATTCCACAGGCCGTCTGCGATCAGAATATATGTAAAGCCGGCAAGTATTCCGACCGGATATAGAATCAGACACAATCCGCCGAAAATCAGGCAGTCGATAAGACGCGCCAGAAAGCGATTCAGCATTGGAGCCCGGCAGGCCGCCAGCGGTTCGTCGGAGTCTTTGCGACGGTCAAGGCGCAATCTGCGTTCCACTGCGCTGCTGTCGGATGTTTCTCCGCGACGATTGCCGACACGTCTGTCGAACCCGTCCGGTTGAGTTGTTTCTTCCGGCAGTTGCTTTTTACGGGCTGCGCCGTCGTTGTCCTTAATGTTTTCGTTTTCGCCGTTCATTGAATCGGTTCGTGCAATATTATGTTTCTACTTCGACGATGTTCTGTCGGCGCTTCTGTCGCCGTTCCGGCGGCTGAAATAAATAAAAGCTCCAACACATGCCAGTCCGGGCAGCCACAACACCCAGAACAGCACCGGCGAAACTTTTGCAGCCAGCACGCCGGCCAGCAGTCCGAGCAGCACGCCCAGAATAAGCAGTATCCAGTTCAACCATCCAGGCATATTCAACCTCCCAGTGTCAGAATACACAAACGGAAGTGTAATCATATATCCAAGTCTCGAAAAAGCAAGCGCTTGAGACTGGAAAATAAAGAAGCGAAAACAAAAATCGAAAACAAAAAATCGGGGTGCAGCATTGTACACCCCGATTTAAAGCTTATCAGAGGGTGTATGTATCAATTATCGCAGCTTGTTTTCAAACTTGTCTGCAGATCGTCAGGCGTAAGATTGAAACCGATGAGGTTTTTGAGAGCAGTTAAGGCATCGTACAAAGCATCGTTTTCCTGATATACGCATTTATCCTCACAGTCCGGCGCCAGAAAATACCAGGCAAGCTGCGACTGATCTTTTCCTGAAGGATCAATTTCCTTCTGGAAATAACACTCGTCCATCAGATTGTTAACCATGCAGGCCGAACAGACATCCATGCGCGTAAGATTCTGCCTGGCCTGTTCGGGGGCATTTTCGAACATCTGTTCCATACCCTTTATGCAGGCGGCTAGTATGGTTGTTCTGGCGGCGTCCGGGTCTTCATAGGGACAGAGGCTTTCTTCGTCGGTATAGCATCTGTCGTCGCCAGAGCAGCTGTAGCTGAAATCTCCGCAGCGCCTGCTCCAGTCGGCGAATCTCTGGCATGCCAGCGGTATTTTTCCGCTTATATCACCGTCTTCTTCCTCTTTCTCAAGAATCTCAAGTTCCCATTCGAAGTAATTGCCGACTTCGCCATCATTATTTATAAGCGCAACAAGAACAGAGAATTTTTCTCCTGCCAGTTCGTCGTCTTCTTCCAGATAACCGGACAGCGTCATTGAAGCGCTTTCGGAATTGAATTCTCCTGACACTTCAAGATATTTGCTCGCACCGTCCACCCAGACCACCGCTCCGGCGATGTCGTCAGCTTCAACTGAGTCCGAGAAAAATACAATGCTGAAATCCTGCCCAAGTGCAAGCTGACCTGGTGCGGTTACAGAATCCGCTTCAGGTGCTCCGGGCGAGTCGGAAACTGCCGGAGCCCGGCCTTCCTTTATTGTTCTGTCATCGAACATCAGAGCGTCGGTAAGGCGATTGGACATTTCTTCTGAAATTTTGTCGAGATCGTCTTCTTCACCGCAGGAAAGTGTGAAGGCGAGTGCAATAACCAAAATCGTATGTGCAAACAGAAAGTTCCCGAAAAAATTCCTTTTAAGCATTTTCTTTTCTCCCCTTAATAAATAATAAGTTCTGTCTGTAATTCGAGCCCGAAATATGAGAAAAACAATAACAATTTGCGTTTCATTCTTCCAGAAAATTTCAAAGTCAGGTCTTTTTCCGATGCCAATCTCCAGCAGTGCCACCTTTTTGCTTGATTAAGATGAGTGAAATCCACTAATATCTCCCCCTGTTTCGATGAAAAGCCGCTTGCACAAAGGACTGGAGATAAACATGGCTGATCGTTACGATCCTGCATCAATTGAAAAAAAATGGGCCGAAAAATGGGAAATGCGCGGCGATCATTCCGCCGATCTGCTTCATGCCGAAAAGCCCTTTTATAACCTTATGATGTTTCCGTATCCTTCTGCCGAAGGACTGCATGTAGGCAACTGCTTTGCCTTTATCGGTACCGATATCTTCGGACGCTATAAAAAACTCCAGGGTTTCGATCTTTTCGAACCGATTGGTTTTGACGCCTTCGGCATACATTCCGAAAACTTTGCGCTAAAAAAAGGCATTCATCCCAAAACGCTTACCGAGAGAAACATACACAATTTCAAGGAGAATCAGCTCAAGCGTCTGGGTAATCACTTCGACTGGGCGCACTGTGCAGACACCACACAGCCCGAATATTACCGCTGGACACAGTGGATTTTCCTGCAACTGTATAAAAACGGTCTATGCGAGCAGAAAGAAGCTCCGGTTAACTGGTGCCCGGAATGCAAAACCGTTCTCGCCGATTCGCAGGTCAACGACGACGGCACTTGTGAGCGTCATTCAGATGTCAAGGTTGAACAGCGCAACCTGCGGCAGTGGTTTTTCAAAATAACGAAGTATGCCGAGCGTCTGCTTTCGAACCTCGAACGCATCGACTGGCCGGAAGACGTTAAGCAGGTGCAGCGCAACAAAATCGGGCGCAGTCTGGGGGCGACAGTCACTTTCCACCTCGAAGACGGTACACCCTTTGAAATTTTCACCACACGCCCCGACACGCTGTGGGGTGTGACTTATATGGTTTTTGCTCCCGAACATGAATTGGTCGAAAAACTCACCACTTCCGAACAGGCTGAAGCCGTCAGGGAATACCAGAACCAGACCCGGCGCAAGAGCAGCTTTGAGCGCTCTGAGCTCTCTAACGAGAAAACAGGAGTGTTTACCGGCTCTTATGCCATAAATCCGGCCAGCGGAGCTAAAGTTCCTATTTATATCGCAGATTATGTCCTGATGGGCTACGGCACTGGTGCAATCATGGCCGTTCCGGCTCACGATCAGCGCGACTTCGAATTCGCGAAGAAATTCGGCCTTCCCATAGTAGAAGTTATCGCTCCCGATGGTGTTCCGCAGGGTATCGGTGATGCGGCATACCATGAAGAAGGTGTTCTTATAAATTCCGGCGAATTTTCCGGAATGAATTCGAAAGAAGCCCTCGAAAAAGTTACGATCTGGCTGGAAAAAGCCGGCAAAGGCAAAGGTTCAGTAAACTATCGTCTGCGAGACTGGTGTGTTTCTCGTCAACGTTACTGGGGACCTCCTATTCCGATAATTTACTGCGAAAAATGCGGCACCGTTACCGTTCCGGAAAAAGATTTGCCGGTAATGCTGCCTGAATCGGACGACTACATTCCCGACGGTTCCGGTCGCAGTCCGCTGGCGCGCAACACCGCATGGTCGCAAACGACCTGTCCCCAATGCGGCGGCCCGGCACTGCGCGATACGGACGTTACCGACAATTTCCTGGATTCCGCCTGGTATTTCATGCGTTATCCTTCCACCGACTGCCACGATGCTTTCATCGACAGAAACATAAGCGACCGCTGGCTGCCGGTTGACAATTACATCGGCGGGCGCGAGCATTCCTTCGGCCACCTGCTGTATTTCAGATTTATTAACATGGTGTTGCACGATCTTGGTTATCTGCGCGACGAAGAGCCGGTGCGTCGTTTCCGCGCGCACGGCATCATCACCAAAGACGGCGCCAAGATGTCGAAGTCAAAGGGCAACATCGTAAACCCGGACGAAATAATCAACAAATTCGGCGCCGACACTTTCCGTCTTTATCTGATGTTCCTCGGTCCATATACTCTTGGCGGCGACTGGCGCGACGACGGCATAATGGGCTGCCGCCGCTTTGTCGAACGTGTCTGGGATTTTGTGTCTCAGGGCTTTAACGACATTATGCCGCCGGAGTGCGAGCGTTCCATGCATCGCAGCATTAAAAAAGTCACGGAAGACATGGAGATTCTGCAATACAACACCGCTATTGCACAGTTGATGACCTACATGAACGATCTGCGTCAGTTCGATGCACGCCACCCTGAGCTTATAAAAACTCTGCTGGTATTGCTTGCTCCGCTCGCTCCTTTTGTCTGTGAGGAGCTGTGGGAGCAACTCGGCAACAGCGGCAGTATTTTCAAAGAAACATGGCCGGTCGCCGATCCTGACAAAATGGTAGAAGACAATGTTACCGTTGTAATTCAGGTCAACGGAAAACTGCGCTCGGAAATCAAAGTCGCGCTGAATACTCCACAGGCAGAGCTTGAAAAGCTGGCTCTGGCCGATGAACGCGCCGCGCGCTATTTCGAAGGACTGGTGCGCAAAGTGATCGTTGTGCCGAACAAGCTTGTGAACATCGTCTGCAAGTGACATATGCACGCGGGCGCTGAGCGAAAAAAAGTACAGATTTATCTTTCCGAAGCCGCCGGATTCTGCCAGGGGGTGCGCCGCGCGATAAAACTGGTGCGCGAAACGGCTTCGGCCGAAGGGCGCGCGCTGGCTTATGGAGAGCTGATTCATAACAGGCGTGTCATGCGCGAACTTGAAGCGTTGGGCGTTCGTGTAATAGAAGACGCCGTCGGTGCCGATGCAAGCATAGTAACCCGTGCTCATGGAATCACCAGTATCGAGCGCAGGGCGCTTGAGGCAAGCGGGCAGCGGATAATAGACGGAACCTGCCTGCTTGTGACGCGCATCAAGGAAAGCATCGACGCCGCGCTGAAATCTGGAGCACTTACAATCATTCTGGGTCATGCCGACCACCCGGAAGTCGTGGGTCTGGTGGATGGCCGCTCTGAGATTATCGTAGTCGGCGGGCCGAGTGAAATCAAAGCTCCGCATATTGTTGCTGCGGTAAAGTCGGCCGGACGGGTGGCGCTTTTCTCACAATCCACGCAACGCCTTGATCTTTTCGAAGCTGTGGGGCGCGAACTGGCCGCATTGAATTCAAAACTGGAACTGCATGATACAATATGTACTCCCACCAAAGCCCGCCAGGCCGGAGCGGTGGAACTGGCGCGAAAAGTCGAAATAATGATTGTTGTTGGCGATATGCACAGCTCCAATTCGCGGCGGCTGGCGGAAACAGCCGCCGAAAAAGTACGAACGGAAATGGTCAGCGATGCTTCCGGGTTGCGTGCCGAATGGTTCTCCGGCCTTACGCGCATAGGCGTAACTGCGGGCGCCAGCGTACCGGATGTTGCCATTCAGGAAGTGCTTGACACCCTGTGTTCAATGCTGGACGGAGAAATCGCACAAAACGGCACTCGGTGACATGATTATGAAATTGCTGTGTATTTTGTTTTATTTTGATGTTGACGCAATCTGACTCTGCTGCTACCCTCGCTGAGATGTTTTGTGGTGCTGTTTTTTGTCTGATTTATTGTTCGAGGTTGCCTTGACAGGCTTGAATTTTATGACACTGCACATCGAATTACCGAAAATCCTGAAAGGAGTATTCCGATGAAACTGTACACCAGTCTGGTTACAATGCTGCTGGTGCTGCTGCTGGCTTTCGTTGCTTCTGGCTGCAATAGCGACGATATCGGTGGCGCTGAGGGCGAAGGCGAGGGTGAAGGCGAAGGTGAAGGCGAGGGCGAAGGTGAAGGCGAGGGCGAAGGCGAGGGCGA
>JAKQSH010000378.1 GCA_029570245.1 Deltaproteobacteria bacterium
CGCCCTCCACGATTGCGGTCATGTTCTTTATGCCGGCCTCTTCTCCGTCCTGAATGTCGAGCAGGTTCCAGTTGAAGCGATTGCGCTCGGAGTAACGCTGATACATGCGCATCAGCATTGCGGCCCAGTCCTGCGATTCCGTGCCGCCCGCACCGGAATTTATGGTGATAATGGCATTGGCTCGATCGGAAGGCCCGGAAAGCATCTGCTTGAACTCCTGGTCTTCGACCACCAGCGCCAGCTCGTCCAGCATATTTTTTGCGTCTTCTTCAAGCGAAGGATCGTCTTCTTCGCCAGCCAGTTCGAACAGCGCACCCAGGTCTTCTTCCAGTTGACGCATCTGTTCGAGAGCGCCGACCTTTTCTTCAAGACGCTTTTTGTTTCTCAGAATTTCTTCGGCGCGCTCACGATCTTCCCAGATGTCCTCGGAAGCCGATTTGCACGATAACTCTTCAAGTTTGTTGCGATTTCCGGCCAGGTCAAAGATGGTCCAGGAGGGCAAGCACCTTCTTACGCAATTCTTCACGACGGTTTTTCAATTCAGCATCCAACTTGGACCTCCACTCTAATGTACATGACGTAATTCACTAAAAATAATTTAAATATTCTAGCGTAAATCGGCTATCTGCACAAGGTCATATTACCGGATACAGGAAAACAAAAGATTGACGGCCACGGTGCGTTCACTGTTTGCGGGTAGGGGATGAGTAAAGGCAAAAAGACATGTTGTGTCTTTTTTATTGGACGCGAAGCCCGGCTTGAGGCATTGTTGAGCAATCGAAGGGCGAACCTGAAACACAAACAGGCCGTACAGAGGCCAGGGAAAGAAAAACACAATGGCAAAAGCTGAAAACGGAAATACGGTAAAAGTTCACTACACCGGCACGCTCGACGACGGCAGCATTTTCGATTCGTCCAGAGGTGGCGATCCGCTGCAGTTCACGCTCGGCGAAGGTCAGCTGATCCCGATGTTCGAAGAAACCGTCATAGGCATGGAAGCCGGCGAAACGCGCAAGGTGCATATTCCGGCGGCTGAAGCATACGGCGAGCGCAGCGAAGAACTGCTGCTGGAGGTTCCGCGCGAACATCTGCCCGCCGAACAGGAGCCGGAAGTCGGCATGCAGCTGCAGGTGATGCACGAAAGCGGCATGGTGAGCATGGTCGAAATCGTCGAAGTGCGTGACGACTCGGTGGTGCTGGACGCCAATCATCAGCTGGCCGGAATGGACCTGAATTTCGAAATCGAACTGGTGGAAATTGAAGGGGCTTCCCGCCTTATCATTACATAGTCAATCCGCAGAACCCCTGTAACGGCCCGACGTGCATATTTCGTAGGGCCGTTTTTTTAAGTAATAATGCCGCTTGACAATCACGCCTTACTATAATATGATTAAAACAATTTGACATGACAGTGTTTCCGTATAACCGATGAAAGGAGTATGGAATGACGGCAGGTATGCAGGTATGCAGGTATGCAGGTGTCTTGGTGTTTACAGCACTTCTGATTGCTTGTGGAGAATCCAGAGACGGTGACGACTACTCGGATTTTGTATACAACGGCATGGAAGGCGGAGAGTGCATTGAGTCCTACGATGGGCCTTCGGAGGATTACAGTAGGGAATCAGAGGGTGTTTGTATACTTGGTGGAAAAGAGTTCAGATATCGTTATGATGCAATCAACAGATTTCTTACGGAAAACGAAGAAGCAAGAAAAATAACCGGTCTTGAAGGCAAAGTTGACAATTGCGCCGATGCTTCGCTTGCTGTTGCCGCAAAGAATTATCTGTTGACCCGAGTCAATATCGATGTGCCGGATCAGGGACATATTCCTCCGGGAAAAGAATATCCACCAGAAAATGAGGAAAATGAAACAGGCTCGGATAGTGCTACCGAAACCGACAAAGGAGAGATTGAACCGCTAATATGGAAGGGAGACTCCGTAAGTTATTCTGCATCAGAAAACATTGTCTGGATAACAATGCGGAATGAAAGCGCAACAGACAGCACGACCTGTAGCGGTATAGTAATAAACGACATTTGGATTATGACGGCTGCGCACTGTCTGGATTTTCTTATAAGCTCCGGTGATGCAGTAATTTGTGACGACTGTTTCAAGGTGTATTGGACAGACCCGGACAATGGCGAACGTGAATGTATTACCGACTCGACTCCGAACCGCTCAGTTTGTTCGGACTGGAAAACCGGATTGGCCAGAATACATGGTAATTATGCTGGAGGGATAGACAGCAATGATGATATAGGACTGATAAAAATATATTCCGGCTGGAACGAAAACATAAGCGAAGCCCGCCTCTTTAACGAAACACCCAGTACTTCATGGCCCTACTATTATGGATTGGGTTATGGCTCCAATTATAGATGTTCCATGAACTATGGCATAAAAAGAAGAGGTACCTTTGATTTGGATAACGTATATGGCTGGGCGATGAAAACTGATGCTGACGATGATTATCGCTTCTGTCGTGGAGACTCCGGCGGAGTCTGGCAGAAATGGACAGGAGCTTATTTTCTGGTATTTGGCATTCATAGCAATTCACAGAAAGGTTCCTGTTCAGAAGGATCCGATTGTCGCGACAGTAGCGGTGATGAAGAAACTTGTTGTGCCGGACCGAGCGGAGCAAATCAGAATGCTTGTAGAGTGGACCAGAAAATCGATTGGATCAGGTGGGCGACTCTTTTAGATTGTCCTGCTTATTCAAGCTATGGATACAGTTATGTCCGATGCAACGAGTAAACCTGTTAATGAAAGGACTGGAAACATGAGGAAAACATATTTCATGTGTGTTTTGCTGCTCACTCTGTTATCAATCACATCCGCCTGCAGCGATGATCTTGATGCCTGTCTGGACGATTGCGGCGAACTGGATGGTTTTGGAGATGATGCCATTTGCGGAACGGACGGCTGGTTGTATGTCAATCAATGTCACATGGATTGTTACGGAGCCGAAGAAGCTCCTGATCCTTTGTATTGTTCTTCGCCTGCACTTGACAATGAGTGTGACGACGGACATGTCGGATTGGCAAGAAGAGGCTATTACGAATGCGGTTCCAGTGCAATCTGGGTCTGTGAGGATCTCGGCTGGGCGAGCGACGATGCGATGCACTGTAGCTCAGGCTCATACAGCGAATGTATACAAGCCTGTCCGGCTTGCCCTGAGGACGACGCCGATTTTGTATGCGGAGCAAAGGGCGTGCGGTACTGCAACGAATGCGTAATGGCCTGCCTTGAAGACGAATTGGCCGACGACCCGGAAAGCTGCACGACAGACGCCGTATTTGCCGATTTCTGTGACGATTCGATGGAGACTAACGCTACCCGCGTCGGCATTGAAAGCTCCAGTTACGAAGACTACGGTTGCAATATCTGCAACTGCGAAAACGACATCTGGCATTGCACTTTCTGGGCCTGTCCGGGAAATTATGAAGAGATGTAGAAATAGCCCGGAGGAATTCTTTCTCAAGCGCAGCCCGGCGGAATTTTTCCTCCGGGCTGTTTTTTTGCTTGACATGTCACTGGTTGGTGACTTATGTTTCAATGTGTCACCTGTTGGTGACACGGAGGATGATGATGACGATTCGTGATGTGGAAAAAACAAAAGAAAAAATTCTGGACGGGCTTGGGGCGCTTCTGGCTGAAGAAGGTTTCGGTGCACTGGGAGTAAACGCCGTGGCGCGCCGCGCCGGGGTGGACAAAGTGCTGATATACCGCTATTTCGGCGGCATGCAGAAACTTCTGCGCACTTACGCCATTGGCGGCGATTTCTGGCCCTCCATTTCACAACAGGCCGGAGCCGCTCTGTCGGAACTGGCCGGCATGAGTCTGCGCGACCTGAGTGTGCGCCTTCTTAAAGGACACATGCGCGAACTGCTGAAGCGCCCGCGCACGCAGGAAATCATGCGCTGGGAACTATTGAAGCGCAACGAACTATCCGATGAACTGGCGCGCGCCCGCGAACAGCAGGGGCTCGAAATAATGCAGCTGCTTGGTTCGCTCGACGATGTTCCTCCCGGAGTCGATCTGGCGGCTGTAGCGGCTCTGGTGCATGCGGGGCTTTCCTATCTGGTGCTGCGCGCTCACACCGCCGACGATTATATAGGTGTCGGGTTGAACACCACAAAGGGACGCCGCCGCATCGAAAACGCAGTGGAAACCATCATCGACGCCGTGCTCAGATGTCATTCCGACGAAAAGGAAAACAGAAAATGACTCTACAGATTTCAAGAAGAACTTTCATGCGCAATGCCGGTCTGACTGCCGGTGCCTTGGCTCTGTCGCCGTTGTTGAAAGCCTGCGCCGGAGTAGTGCGGGCCGATCTTCCGCAGGGCATGAACGCCGGACTGAAAATTCCAGGCATGAGTTCCGAGGCATACGGAATGCTGGTCTGCGCCGCACTGGCGGCCAGTTCGCACAATTCGCAGCCGTGGCGCGTTACAGTCGAATCGGAAAATCGCTGGATTGTCGGCGCGGACAGGTCGCGTCATCTGAAGGCGGTCGATCCCGACGGGCGTGAGCTGGCGCTTTCTGTCGGTTGCTTTATGGAAAATCTCGAAACGGCGGCTGGTCATTACGGTTTTGAAATTGAAAAGACAGCAATGGATTCCTCTCGCTTGTCGCCTGAAATACTGCGCCTCGAATTCAGAAAATGCAGTTCTCATTGCGTCAGCCTCGAAAAGCTCAAACTGCGCCGTACTCTGCGCAAAGGTTATCTCAATACTCCACTGTCGCCCGAACATGTCGCTGTGCTCGAAAAATGCGCCGCCGATACGGAACTGCTGTTCTTCCCTGCCGATGGCGCCGCCGGAGCGTATCTTAAAGAAGGTGCTCTGGAATCATTCAAGGCGCAGAGCGCCCGCGACGACGCCCAGGCCGAACTGGCCGACTGGATTCGCTTCAGCGACCGCGAAGCCCGCGCCGTCTGTGACGGTCTGACGCCGGAGAGCATGGAAATAAACGGCTTCGCCGGCTGGTATGTGCGCAATTTTATGAAACGCGATTCTGTACTCAGCGCCGATTTCCGCAGACGTGGCAACGAAGGCGCGGCGGAGCAGGTCGGCAGCTGCGGCGGCTGGTTCGTCCTGTGCAGCCGCGACGGGTCCACCGCCGAACTGCTGCGTGTCGGAGGCGTTTTCCAGCGTCTGCAATGTGAAGCGCGCGGGCTCAGAATCGCTGTGCATCCCATGTCGCAGATGCTTGAAGAAACTCCGTGGCGCAGTGAAATCCGTTCGCGTCTTGCGTTGAGCGGAGAGCCGCAGTTTATTCTGCGCTGCGGCTGCGTAAAATATTTTCCAGCTCCTGTCAGTCTGCGCCGTCCGCCGGAAGCATTTACTGTTGCTGAATGACTTTAATGGAGTCAATTATGAAAAAGACGTTTATTCTCTTGTCGCTGGCTTTGGTTTCATTTCTTTATTTCAGTGATATTTCTTATGCTCAGGATCAGAAAAATGTTGCCGTCGCCGAAGATGGCTCTCGGCCGCCTGCAGGCAAACCGCTTGAAGAATCGACTGTTTCCGGCAGGCCGCGTCTGGCGCTGGGGTTCACGCTCGATCTCCTGCCGACGGCGCTGTCGGCTGCGGCAGGGCGTTTCGGTATGTCGGGCCAGACCTGGCTTGGTATCGAACATGTGCGTCTGCGTCTGGTGGGCGGACAGATGTACATGCCGCAGTTTCTCATAGGCGGCGACGGCTTTAAGAACCACAAAAACACAGTGGGAGCTTTCATTGTGGACTATGTTTTCGGTGAACATTTCGACGGCTGGTGGGTCGGCACCGGTTTCGAGCTGTGGATGAATGAAATCGGCAACAGACATGCGCCCGATCAGAAGGCTCGCTGGGATAATCTGGTCTGGACCTTGGGCGGCGGATATATCTGGCGTGCGGTCGATAATTTTTACATAGAACCATGGGCTGCAATACATGTGCCTATGAACAACCGCAACATATCTCTTGCCGGACGGGAATTCAAACCCATGCCTGTATCCGGGGAAGTCTCGCTGAAAATCGGCTACTTCTTCGATCTGTAAACACATTCTACAGCCTGGGCTTATCTTGCTCTACTGCCTGCCTTCTGGTATGATAATAAACCTGAATTCAGGGTTGCTTAGCAAAACAACAAGCAGACCAATACCAGGTTTATCATGCTTCCTCCAATGAAGAGGGAGTCATGTGTCGCAGAGTCAATGCTGTAGTGACTGTTTCATTTCCGGCTTGGAGAAAGAGAAAGAAAGAGGGAGAAAAGATGAGAAAATCAATACTGTTTCTGTTGGCTTTGATGTTCATGTTCGCAATGTCGGCCTGCCTGGAAGCTGTCGAAGATGACGAGGAAGAAGGCGGCAGCGACTGCTCGGATTACGACAACGAAGACGACTGCGAAGACGACAATGATTGCGAATGGGACGGCGACAAAGAAGAATGCGACGAAAAAGACGACAGCGGCGAGGGCGAGGGAGAAAACGAGGGAGAAGGAGAAGGAGAAGGCGAAGGCGACTGCAACACCTTCTGCGATCTTACGCTTACCTGTGATCCAAACAACTCGCAGAACGAAGCAGGAGTTCAGGCCTGCAAAGAAATGTATGCCGAAACCGGCTACGCCCCCCTTTGTGGCTGTTCGGTATATTCCGATTGCACCGAGTTCTGGAATTGCATAATGCAGTATTCAGGCGAGGGCGAAGGCGAGGGCGAAGGTGAAGGTGAAGGTGAAGGCGAGGGCGAAGGCGAATACGAAGGCACCTGTGCCGAGTATTGCGCCACATATGTAAGCTGCTTCCAGGGCGACACCACTGGCATTGAGGAAGGCTGTAATACGGGCTGTGAATACGATCCGGGGTTGTTTAATCTGCAATGCGCCAACGCGCCCGACTGCGACGCCTGGGCCGAGTGCGAATCTTATTACGACGAGTACTGATTCCGAACCGCAACAGCAGACGAAAGGCCGGAAAAGATTCCGGCCTTTTTTGTATGCTCAGGTTTTATCGGGTCGCTTTATTGTTATGTTGTGCGCTTCGCAGAAGCGTTTGAAGCCGATGAGGTTTTTGTTGAGGTAACTCATCTTCATGGCGCCGACAGGACAGTTGTTGACACAGCCCAGGCACAGTACGCACTTTTCGCCGTTCACTTCACCTGTTTTCTGATTCACCGCGCCTGTCGGGCAGGATTCGACGCATTGCAGGCACTCGATGCAAGTCGATTTGTCGATGTGATGGCCGGATGTCAGAGCTTTTGAAGCCCATATTGAAACGCCGCCTTTGAAAAGCCCGGAAATATCGAACTCCCGTTTGTATGAAAGCCGTCTGCCGGCGCGCGTGTTTTCCAGCGCTGCCGTGGCGAAGGCGCGCACCGACGAGAATGTTTCTTCGTCGGGCAGATGGCGATATGCCAGCGTGCGTTCTTCGTTGCCCAGCGACCAGGTGGGCGCATAGGTTGACATGTTGCCGAAGGCGGCCTGCGCCACAGGTACGCAGCCTTTGCCTGCCAGGCGGTCCAGCAGCATGCACAGCGTATTGTTGACGTTGCTGCCTTTGCCGCCGAAGCTCACGAAAGCCGCAGCGGGTGTGCCGTTCATCTGCGGCAGACGCGCCAGCCACTTGTCGAAAACAAGCGGAACTTCCATGTAGTTTACAGGCGTACCCACCACCAGTAGGTCGAATTCTTCCGGCTTTATTTCATCCGCTTTGCGGTAATCGCATGCTTTGACGATGATGCCGCGTTCCGCCAGCGTATCTGAGACAAGCTCGCCATAAATGGCCGTATGGCCGGTCTGGCTGAAATACAGCACCAGCGCGCGTGCCGGAGTAAATGTTTTAACGGGCAGAGTTTTAATTCTGTTTTCAGGCATGACTGCTCCACAAAAAAGACTTCCTGCCGCTATGGCGCCAAGACCGATTATGAATTTTCTGCGTTTCATTTCGTCGGCTCCAGACTGAAACGCGCCGTGTTCAGCGGCGGTAAACCAGCAGACCTTCAATAAGCAGTATATCGGCCCCGGTGCGCATAAATGTTTTAAGCGCATCGGCGGGTGTGCACACTATGGGTTCGCCTCCGGCGTTGAATGAGGTGTTCAGCACCATCGGTACGCCGGTAAGTCGCAGAAATTCCGAAATCAGACTGTGGTAGAAAGGCTGAATCTCCCGATGAACCACCTGCGGGCGCGTGCTGCCGTCAACGTGCGCCACTGCCGGAATCAGAGCTAGTTTCGATGGTTTTATTTTCTGCGTAAACAGCATGAAGCGCGAATCGAAAGCGCGTTCGAACCAGGCGTTTTCGTGTCCGGCCAGCACCGAAGGTCCGAAAGGCCGCCAGGCTTCACGGTTTTTCATCTGGTTGATGCGGGCGTTGTTGTCGGCCCGGCGCGGATCGGCGATTATGCTGCGGGCGCCGAGCGCACGCGGTCCGTATTCCATTGCTCCTTCAAACAGACACAGCACCTCGCCGGTCGCCAGCAGGTGCGCCGCTTCGGCTGCCGGGTCTTCGGGCTCGCTGAAGGCCACATCCAGACGTTTCAGGGTTTCGCGTACTTCGTCGCGGCTGAAGGCCGGACCAGAAAGCGCCGACTGCATGCGCGCTCCGGGACGTTCGCCGTATGCGAAACGGTGCGCCTCAAACGCCGCGCCCAGCGCCGTTCCGGCGTCGTTTGCTGCCGGCTGGATGAAAATTTCTTCCAACCCGAAGCGCCTCCGCAACGTTTCGTTTGCTCTGCAATTCAGCGCCACGCCGCCCGCCATGCACAGGCGTTGCAGAGTGTCGCTGCCGACTCCTTCTTTTACCAGCGCGTAAAGGCTTTCTTCAAGCGCCTTCTGCAGCGATGCCGCCAGATTGCGTTGCGCGTCGTTGAGTTCGTCGGAACGTTTGCGTTCCAGATGCCCGAAACTTTCGAAGATGCCGTTCTCGTGAATTGCGCAATTTCTGAGGCTGCGTACTTTCAGAAATGGCGATAAATCAAATTCCGGAATTCCGTAACTGGCCAGCGCCATTGTAGAACCCTGTCCGTGCGGGCCGAAACCTAAAAGGCGCGTAACGGTTTCGTATACGCCGCCGATGGAACTGTCGGACAGCGATAGAATTTCGAAAACCTGCCGGATGCCGTTTTCGTCGGCGCGGAAAAACGCCGCTGTCTCGCGGTCGCCGCGTCCGTCAACCGTAAGAATATGCGAATCGGCATAGCCGGAAGCATAAAAGGCCGAGGCGGCATGCGCCAGATGATGCGGCACGTAAACCACGCGTCCGCTGCGCAACAGCGGCAGTGGAGAAGAAGAGCGGCTGTGCGAATATGAGCGCCTGAAGCGGGCCGGGAGCCCATTGATCGCCACGATGTCGATGTCTTCGAACTTTATGTTGGCTTTCTTCAGCAGCCAGTCTATTGAGCGGTTGCAGAACGCCGCTTCAACAGGCAGTGTCGGATCGAGCGCCAGCGTCGTTCCGGGACGGTTCGGCGGCTGCCAGCCGTAATGACGCTTGCGGGTAAAGCGTTCTTCCTCAACCGCCCCGATAAGCTGACCGTCACACAACAGAGCTGCGGCGTGTTCCTGCATTGTGGCCACCGCCAGTCCCAGCACATAGCGCGGTTTGCGTCCTGAAGCTGCGTAAAGGAAAACAGGTTTTTCGTTTTCGGGCAGACGCGCCATGAAGCCGGGCTTTTCGTCGATGAGTCTGCCGAAAACGGCGGCTTCCGTGTTCTGTGTGGGAACGAATATTTCAGGATGAGCTTCCACGCAGCAGTAACAGCGGATGCAGCGTGCCGTCTCGATTTGCAAACCGGCAGGGCCGGCGGAAATGGCGTCAGTGGGGCACAGATGCGGCGGAAGCGCTTCACATTCTTTTCCGGCGGCGATCTTAACCGGAGCGCCGTCTGGGTCCGCAGGAATAACGAAGGCCGGAAAGCGCGCCACTTCAGGCTGTATGCCGCAGATGCGCAGTCCGTCCAGCTTGATGTCCTCGCCGTTCAATGCCCGGCGCACGCGGCTGAGCGCTCCGGCGTTGTCCGAGGCAATCAGCGGACCTTCGCCGTCTTCGGGAATGTCTATGTAAAGAGCTTGCGTTGCGTCTTCAAAATGCTCCAGCAGAGAGGCGCGAGCACTTTCCAGATTGCAACTGCTGCAGCGCAGAATTGAAACCGTTGCGCTGTGTACAGGTTTATCAATTGTAAAAAGCTCACGGCGGACGGGAAATTTTCTTTTTGTGCAGCGCTCAAGACTTATGCGGCGCGGCGGCGCAAAATGTTCCAGCAGAACGGTGCGCAGCAGATTTTCATCAACAGCCCGGCGTGTTGCGGGAAGATACCACAGATGCAGCGCATCGTTTTCCTGGGAAAGCCTGAAATCGGAAACGCCGGCGTCTTTCAGCGCTCTGCCCAACGCAGCCGGGTCAACGGCTCCGCCGTAGGCGTTGAGCGCAGAGGTCTTCAGGAAGGGCCTGCCGTCGTTGTTTTCCGGCTTGTTGTCAGGCCTGGTTTTCATGGCTGCTTCCCGAAGCGCTTTCTTCCGCTCAAGCTGTCAGAAACGCTTGATTTTGAACATTTGCGAAACGGATATATGCTGGTGAATGCGCATGATGGCGTCTGCGAAAATATCCGTAACCGAAACGATTTCCATGTTGGGTGCCAGGTATGGCACCGGGAAGGTGTCGGTCATCCACAGTCTTTCGATTGGTGCGGCGGCCAGACGTTCGACGGCTTTTCCGCCCAGAACCGGGTGAATCACCGCGCCGTAAACTGCTTTGGCTCCGGCCTCTTCCCTCAGCCATTTCGCGGCCTTCACGAAAGTTCCGCCTGAGGCGATTTCGTCATCGACAATCAGAACGCTGCGACCGTGAACGTCGCCTGTGAGATAGCCGACTTCGGGTTCCTCGTAATTGCCGGGGCGGTTCTTGGTCATCATGGCCAGCGGCAGCTTGAGAATTTCTGAATACATTTTTGCCAGCTTGGCTCCGCCCAGATCGGGAGAAACCACCGTCCAGCTGTCGTGGTCTATATAGGGCTTGATGGCCTTGCAGAGGTGTTCGGTTGCGAAAATCTGGTCGATGGGAATGCGGAAAAAGCCCTGAACCTGCTGCGAATGCAGGTTCATGCACAAAACGCGGTCGGCTCCGGCGGCTTCTATCATGTCGGCCACCAGGCGCGCTGTTATGGGAATGCGCGGCTGGTCTTTCTTGTCGCTTCTGGCATAAAAGAAATACGGCATTACTACCGTAATTCGTTCAGCTGAGGCCGAACGACAGGCCTGTACCAGCATCAGCATTTCGAGCAGATGATCGGAGACGCTCGGGCGCGGCGTCTGAATGATGAAAACGTCTGCGGCGCGGACATTTTCCTCTATCTGCACGAACATGTTGTCGTTTGAAAAGCGTATGTGATGCACGTTGCAAAGCTCTGTGCCGCACTTCTTAGCGACTTCCTGCGCGAACCACGGATGCGAAGCGCCGGTGATTATCCGCAGCGTATCCATTTTAATAATGCCTCCGTTTTTATCGTTATGATGCTTGCGGATTTCAGAAAGATCGCCACTCATGCCGCCTTTCAGGAAATCCCGCAGCCTGGAAAGTGAATTTTTTTCACACCAACGAGTGCAATTTAACTTCCAAACGTCCAATTGTCCAGAAAGAAGTTCAAAAGAGCCGGCGGATAATCCGCTGTTCTGTCATAAGGCCGCAGGAATTTTTTTCGAAACTTGCCCTAAAAGTCGAATCGTGTTAAAAAAGTAACGAATCACAGAAATCCGTTCGAATTAAATCAATAAACACTGAAAAACAGTCTTCTGTCAGAAAGGGTTGATAAAATGTCCGCCACTGACTTTGTCGCAGACTCGCGTGATTTCAGATTTCTTCTCTTCGAACAGTTGAAAATTCAGGATTTATGCCGCTGGAAAGCCTTTTCGGATTTCAGCCGCGAAGATTTCGAAATGATACTGGACGAAGGTCTGAAATTCGCCCGCGACATCATGGCGCCCACCAACCGCGAAAGCGACAGAATCGGCTGTCGTCTCGAAAACGGTGCGGTCATTACGCCGGACTGTCAGAAAAGCGCCTATGCCGGGCTGTCGGAAGGCGGCTGGCTGTCTATGGCCGGCGGGCGCGATTACGGCGGACAGGGTTTGCCGCTGACTCTTGAAACCAGCATCTGCGAGCTTTTCACCGGGGCTAGCGTGGCCTTCAATTTGTGTCCGGTGCTTTCCGTCGGGGCGGCTCATCTGCTGGAAAACAGCGCCTCGCAGGCCATTAAAGATGCGGTTCTGCCCAAACTCTATTCCGGCTTATGGGCTGGTACGATGGTTATGACCGAAGCCGTCGCCGGTTCCGACGTGGGCTCGTCGCGCGCCAGAGCCGTAAAAGTGGATGGCGCGGATTATTACAGCATCGAAGGCTCCAAAATATTCATCAGCTCCGGCGATCACGATCTGACGGAGAACATAATCCATCTGGTGCTGGCCCGCACTCCCGGAGCCCCGGAAGGCACGCGCGGTCTTTCGCTTTTCATGGTGCCTAAAATCCGTTTCGACGCACAGGGAAATCTCACCGGAGCCAACGATGTTCATCCTGTGGCGCTTGAGCACAAGATGGGCATTAAAGGCTCTCCTACCGTGCAGCTCAGTTTCGGCGGCTCCGGCGATTGTCGCGGCTGGCTGATAGGCCAGGAAATGGAAGGCATGCGTCTTATGTTCCAGATGATGAACGAAGCCCGCGTACACATCGGTATTCAGGGCGCGGCGCTGGCCAACGCCGCTTATCAGAATGCATTGGCTTACGCCCGCGAGCGCGTTCAGGGCAAGGCCGTTTCTAATCCCAAAGGCCCGAATGCCTGTATTATCGAACATCCAGACGTGCGCCGCATGCTGCTTACCATGAAATCTTTCGGAGAAGGCATGCGCTCTCTGCTGCATACTACCGCTTACTGCAACGACATGGCTCACAGCGCCGACAGCGAGGAGGAACGCCGTCGCGGCCAGGGCTTCGTCGAACTGCTGACGCCCATCTGCAAGGCATACTGCACCGACAACGGCTTTTTAATGACCTCGCTGGGCATTCAGGTTTTCGGCGGTTACGGCTACACCTGTGATTATCCGGTCGAGCAGTACACCCGCGACGCACGCATCGGCGCCATATACGAAGGCACCAACGGCATTCAGGCGTTGGACCTGGTCGGCAGAAAACTCAATCTCGACAACGGGCGCGTCTTTGCCGACTATCTGCAGGTTCTGAAGGAAATCGGTGAAAACGCCGCCGCTTTTCCACGACTGGCGGATATGGCTGTGCGCTTCGAGACTGCACGCCTGAAACTTGCCGATATGGCACAGTTTATATATCGCCGGCAGCGCGAAAGCCGCAACTACGACGTTCACGCTCGCGCCACGCAGTTTCTTGAAGTCATGGGCGATGTTGCAGTGTCGGGAGAACTGCTGAAGCAGGCCGTTATCGCCCATGCTGCGCTTGCGAAGCGTCTCGAATCGGCCGGTGTCAACACTGGTGATGCCGAAGCGTTGCGCGCACATCTGTCTGACAGTGCGGAGTCGGCATACTATCACAACAAAATCGTTTCGGCGCGCTTTTTTATTCACCAGGTGCTGCCGCGCGTCGGCGCAGTTTGCGAGGCGATGCTGGACGAAGAAAATTATCTCAGAGATGCGTTGCTGTGAAAGTCCATTGCAGCTGTGAAGTGAAGTAAAAGATATTTAACAGACAATTCATATGGCGGCTAAATAGTGCGCAATATCAATATGTTTCAGGCGAATATGTTTGAGCTTCGCCTGAGTTCCAACTGTACTGTTTGGCGTTTTTCATTATTGCTTGACATATTGCGATTCAGAGGAAAAAATAAAATACAAAGCCGGTCAGGGTAGAGCCGGCGATGTGCTTGAAGGCCGATATAAAATAAATATTTAGCTTGGTATTAACACAGAAGAAACCACAACCTGAGATTTTTAGGGGGGCGTTAGTACCTGAGAGGTCAACTGATGATTGAAGGCGTATTTATGTCAAGAATCGGTATTGTCGATGAATCCGGCTGGGATGAAATTCTTAAGGAAAGTCTGAAGGAAACGAAAAAGAAGTACGGCATTACTCCAAATATCGACAAAGTATTCGCCGTCTGGCCCGAATACCATCAGATATATCGCGAGAAATTCGAACTTCTTTTGAGCGGAGACACTGAAATTCCGTACCGGTTGAAGCTGCTGATTTACAGCCTGGTAGGAAGTCTTAATCAGTGTCAGTATGCTTATTTCTGGAATCAGCTGCTCATGCGCCAGCACGGCATGCCGCAGGAAGCAATAGACGCCGTGCTCGGCAGCGTCGATTACCGCAACTCAAGTCTTGACGAAGCCACGCGCGCCGCCCTGGCCTTCAGCGAAAAGCTCACCAGGCACGCTTATACCATAACCGACCGTGAAGTGGAGCGCTTGAAGCAGCATTTCAACAGCCGTCAGATTCTGGAAATTTGCAGCGTAGCTGCTTTTGCCAATGAAATCAACATGATGGCTTCAGCGCTGGGAATCAGGCTGGAATCCAGGTAAAACACGCCGCCGCTTTGCCGCAGCTTCTATTTTTTCGGAATCACGTCCCAACTTGTGCCGGACTTCGAATCCTTCAGCATTATGCCGCGAGCAACCAGTTCGTCGCGAATTGCGTCCGAACGTGTCCAGTCTTTATTGGCGCGAGCCTCAAGACGCTCGGAGATTTTTGCTTTGATCTCGTCCGGGGTGATGTCCAGAAAGCGCAGTTGACGCAACTTGCGTTCTTCGTTGAAAGTCGCCGGGTCTTCGTCGAAAACTCCCAGCACCTGTACCACTGCGTCAAGTTTTTCGCGGATGGCTTTGAGTGTCGCGGCAAGATCGGCACGGTTGACGCCTTTGGTTACGGCCAGCATGTCGTTCATTTTTTTGAATACGTCCGAAAGCTGTCCGATGGCGCGCGGGGTGTTGAAATCGTCGTCCATGGCGTCGATGAAATCTTTTTCGATGGATTCCACCAGCGCAGGCTCAAGAATATTTCCGCCTTCTGCGGAATTGGCGGCGACGAATTCGTCAGCTCTGGCCAGCGTCTCGTAAAAATAAGCCATGCGTTCTTCGGCTCGCTCAAGGCGCTCCTCGTCAAACAGCAGGTCGTTGCGGTAATGAACCGAAAGAAAGAGATATTTCAATGACTGCGGATGGAAAGCCGCCAGCACGTCGCGGATGGTAAAGAAATTGCCGAGCGATTTCGACATCTTATCGGCTGAGCCGTCTTCTGCCGGCACATTGATGAAGCCGTTGTGCAGCCAGTAGCGTGCAAAGGGCTTGCCGGTGCGGGCTTCCGACTGAGCGATTTCGTTTTCGTGGTGCGGGAAAATAAGGTCTTTGCCGCCGCCGTGAATGTCGATGGTTTCGCCCAGGTTTTTGGAAGACATGACCGAGCATTCGATATGCCAGCCGGGTCTTCCCATGCCCCAAGGCGATTTCCATTCGGGTTCACCAGGCTTTGAGCCTTTCCAGAGTGCGAAGTCCAACGGATGTTCTTTAATATCGGCCACTTCCACGCGGGCACCGGCTTCAAGATCGTCGATGTTCTTTTTCGACAGTTTGCCGTAGCCCTTGAAATTGCGCACGCGGTAATAAACATCGCCGTTCGCGGTGGGGTAGGCATAGCCTTTTTCGATGAGATCGGAAATGAACTCGATCATGGGCTCGATGTAGTCGGTGCAGCGCGGCTCTATATTGGGACTAAGCAGATTCAGGGCGTGCATGTCCTCGTGATAGGCCACAATGAATTTCTCGGTCAGTTCGCGAGTCGGAATTCCGGCTTCGTTCGAACGCTTTATGATTTTATCGTCTATATCGGTGAAATTGCGGGTATAAACCACGTCGTAATCAAGATAGCGCAGATAGCGGTAAATCACGTCGAAGGCCACATAGGCTCGCGCATGCCCGATGTGCGCAAAGTCGTAAACCGTAACGCCGCAGACGTACATGTTGACTTTCGGCGGATTGAGCGGCTCGAAAAGTTCTTTTTTCTGTGTCAAAGTGTTGTAAACATAAAGTGCCATAATAACCTCACATTGCAAAGCACAACCGCAATTACGGCGGGTGCACGTTAAATCGTAATCTGATGACTGTTTCAGGCTCGGAGATGTATTTCAGGAACACGACCAGATGTCGCGAACTTCGATTTTCAACAGTATTTTCGTTTCGAAGTTTGCGAACATCATTTTCTTTCTTTCAGTATCGACTGTCATCCTTAACCTGCTCGGCAAGTTTAGATTTTCTGCAGGAATTCCACAACCCTTTTTTCAAGGTTGTCGCGTCCGATCAAATAAAGCAGGTCTTTTATCTGCGGGCCTTTAACGCTGCCGCTTACGGCCAGGCGCAGGGGCCAGAACAGTTTTTTGCCGGAAGCGATGCCGGAAGCTTTGAATTCGTCGATCATGGCGCCCATAGTTTCTGGAGTAAAGTCGCTCATGGCGCGCAGGCGGCGCAGAAAATCTTTCAGAACGGTGCGGCTTTCGGGCCAGTTCTTTATTTCGGCCAGTTCTTCTTCTGAGGGTGGGGGCGGAGAACTTATCATGCTGATGCGCCCCGGAAGCTCCGACAGGCAAGACAATTCTTCTTTAAATAGCAGCAGCGCGGCGTTTCCGACGCTTTTTTCTGTTACGTAACGCCGAGCCAGTTCCAGGTAGCGTTCATCGCTCAAGTCTCTGATTCGTCTGGCGTTCAGCCAGTCCAGCTTGTCCTGATTGAAAACAGCCGGGGCGGCATTGAGACGGCGGCCATCGAAAACCTTTTCCATTTCGGTACGGCTGCGTTCCTCGATACCGTCGGCGGGCGACCAGCCAAGAAGTGTAAGGAAATTGAAAAGCGCTTCAGGCAGATAGCCGTCGCGACGCATTTCAGCGATAGTTGTCGCGCCGTGACGCTTGGAAAGCTTCTGATGATCGCCGCCCATTATGAGACTGGCGTGGGCGAAAATCGGAGGTTCGGCTTTGAGCGCCTCGTAAATGCATATCTGGCGTGCAGTGTTTGTAAGGTGATCCTCACCACGCAGAACGTGAGTTATGCCCATTTTGACGTCATCGACCACGCAGGCGAAATTGTAGGTGAAGCTGCCGTCAGAGCGTCTGACTATGAAATCTCCACCTAAAGAAGTATGGTCGAAGGCCATTTCTCCTCGAATGATATCGCGGAAGTCGATTACTTTGGCTGGCAAGCGGAAACGCAGGGTAAAGCTTTCTCCGGCATCGGCGCGGGCCTGCGATTCTTCGGGGCTTATGGAGCGGCAGCGGTTGTCGTAAGCCGGAGGCAGACCGGATTCGTTCTGACGACGGCGCAGGTCTTCCAAGCGCTCAGGCTTGCAGAAACAGCGGTAAATTGCGCCTTTTTCCATTAGCTTGTCGATGATGTGCTGGTAAATCGCCGTGCGTTCCGACTGCCGGTACGGACCGCGCGGACCGCCTATGTCCGGGCCTTCCTGCCATTCGACGCCCAGCCAGGTCAGACCTTCCAATATTTCCTTTTCGTATTCCGGCTTCGAGCGCTCGGTGTCGGTATCTTCCAGCCGCAGCACCAGCAGACCGCCCATGCTTTTAGCCCAGAGATGATTGAAAACCGCAGTGCGGGCATTGCCGATGTGCAGCGGCCCGGTCGGAGACGGAGCGAAACGCAGACGCGCGTATGGAGTGCTCATGCTACCTCCGCATCAGGCGTTTGATCAGGAAGGTCAGGTTTACCGCCGCCACTGCCAGAAGCAGGATGTAAATCGGCAGGTAATACCAGTTGTCGCCGGGTTTTTCGCCGTCGCGGATAAGTACTGCGTCGGGATTGACTTCGATTCCGAAGCTCTGAAAGGCGAATTTGCGGATTGTTTCGTAATAAGGCAGTCGGCTCATGCGGTAAAGACGACCTGTATATGTCCCGTAGCTTACGCCTTTGATTTCCTTGTCTTTTTCCTGAACCGTCTGCACGTAAACCAGCGGCGTTCCCATCATGGGAAAAAGATTGCTTTTATAGAAACTGGCTGAAAGGGCGATGCCTTTTACCGGGTTCCGCAGGCCGCCGATGCTTACATATGTGCCGTCCGGCAGATCGCTTCCCTTGAATTCTTCGGCTTCGCCCAGTTGAACCGGCTGCCTGGAGGCAAAAAAGTAAAGCAGATCGTCGAATTGAGCGTACATCAGGTAAATCGAAGCCGCCGCCATGAAAACCAGAAAGAGCGGAGAACGGTTTCTGAAACTTATGCCGGGTTTTCCGGGAACTTCGATGCGTCCCGAATCGTCATCGACAATTTCGTTTTTTTCGTTTTCAGACATCTTGAGAACCTCAATATTAAAAAAGCTTTGTTCAAGGCGTAGTTTTTCGCTTCAGGGTCGCCAGCGCCAGAGCCATTATTCCTTCTCCGCGCCCCATGGCTCCCAGATGATCCGTTGTGGTGCCTTTTACGGAAACCAGCGCGGAATCAATGTCCATGGCGCACGCCAGGTTGGCCGCCATTTCCTTGCGGTACGGTGCAATCTTCGGTTCCTGAGCCACAACCGTTGCATCCATGAAGCAGATTTCGAAACCGGCTTCACGTACCCGCCCGGAGGCGTCGCTTAAAAGCTCCAGACTGTTGCAGCCACGGTAGCGCTCGTCGGACGACGGGTAGAAATGCCCGATATCGCCCAGATTGGCACCGCCTAAAAGTGCGTCGGCCACCGCATGCGCCAGCACGTCTGCGTCCGAATGGCCGTCCAGGCCCCTGGGATATTTTATTTCGACTCCGCCCAGTATCAGGCGTCGGCCTTCCACCAGCGGATGAACATCAATACCCTGGCCGCTGCGGAACAGCGGAGCTTCGTTTTCGATATTAGCATACATGCGCCAATCTTCCGCTGTGGTTATTTTGGGATTTATTCCATCATGTTCCACTGCCGCCACTTTGTAGCCGTAGTGCATGAACAGCGTAGCGTCGTCAGTAAAATCCAGATTTTCGGCGGAGGCTTTCCCGTGAGCTTCGATTATGGCCGCAAATCTGAAAATCTGCGGTGTTTCCGCACCCTTAAGTGTGTTGCGGTCACGACCGCAGCACACCATGCCGTCGTTGCCGACCTCAAGCAGTGTGTCGGTGAGACGGTGAACCGGAACGGCGGCTCCGCAGACGCGCGCTTTTTCGTAAACCTGCGTAATAAGTGCCGAATCTACAAAAGGACGGGCGGCATCGTGGATGGCTACGAAATCGACGCCGGAAGGAATTTCGCGCAATCCCTTCAGCACGCTTTCGCGGCGTGTACGACCGCCTGCAACGACGCTTTTTATGCGGCAATGCACCAGATCGCGTTCGGCCTCCAGAAAAACCGCCTCAACATAGGCCGCAGGCACCACCAGAACCAGGGCTTCGACCGAATCCAGTGCAGCAAAAGTTTCGACTGAGTGCCGCCACAAGGCCCGACCATGCAGTTTGAGAAACTGCTTGGGTGTTTTCCCTCCCATGCGGCTGCCGCTGCCTCCGGCGACGATTACCGTCCACATTTCAATGTCTTACCTGTTCGCAACAATAAAAAAGGTGCCCTTCGACGAACCGCGCAGGGCACCTTTTTAATACTACTTTTCGCCGATTTCGGCAACTAACAACTGAAAATGCTGTCGAACTGCTTCTGGACCTTCTCTTCGCTCATGTCTTTTGCGATGGAAATTTCTTTTACCAGCAATTCGCGGGCGTTGTCGAGCATTCTGCGCTCAGAGAAACTCAGCTCTTTGTCGCCCTTAAGAACCAGCAGATCACGCATTACTTCAGCAATTTCGATGAGACAGCCGCTTTTGATTTTTTCCATGTAATCGCGATAACGGCGGTTCCAGTTCTGATGATCTATTTCGATATCGCGCATTTTGAGAATTTTGAAAACTTTGCGGACATCCTTGTCACAGACCACATTTCTCATGCCTACTTTGTCGGCGTTGACGCTCGGAACCATGATGGTCATTCCGTTTCCGAGAATCTTGAGAACGTAGCACTTCATTTTTGTGCCGCCGATGCTTTTGGTTTCTATGGCCGTGACCTGGGCCACTCCGTGAGCCGGATAAACCGCTTTATCTCCAACGTTGAATTCTGGCATGCCGGTTCAATCCTCCAGACTGTTGTTTTCGTTAAGAAAGCGTTAAACAGGCGCAATTCAAGCCATGGATACTGTAACACCGACAAAAGGCAAAAGTCAAGCTTAAAAAGATGGTCCTGTGCCGAATAATTTAATGATTTCAAATAATATGAAGATCAGGTGATTTACAGTGAATATACTCCACCATCCCTCCGAAATGCGATTTTCCACTGATTCCGTGGTTATCTCAGTCTTAATCAGTGCGGACGCATCCGCAGTTTTACGGATGCGTCCGCCAGTGGATTCAGTTTGTGTTGAACGGTCCGCCGCCCGATGCGGCTCCGTTGGAAATCGTAAGTTCGAACTTTTCACAGCTCAGGCTCATCCCCGGAATTGCATATACCTTAATATAGTAGAGCTGGCTGTTGTCTTCGCAGAGGTGTTTTCCCTCTGACGGGTTTTCGGCTACGCAGGGACACTCGCCACGATCGGTTTCAGCGTCGAAATAGTCGCTCTGGTCACGATATTCGATGGCGTGATCCTCCTGGTTGACCGGCGGCTGAGACGGGCAGATTTTATGGTTCGACGCGCATCCTCCACTGCTCTCGTAG
>JAKQSH010000401.1 GCA_029570245.1 Deltaproteobacteria bacterium
CCCCGTGGTCTGATGCCGAACCCCAAAGTCGGAACGGTTACGTTCGATGTCGCCAAGGCCGTGCGTGAAGCCAAGGCCGGCCGTATCGAATACCGTGTTGACAAGGCCGGTATCATTCATGCTCCGGTCGGTCGTGTTTCATTCAACAAAGACAAGCTCAGAGAAAACATCCTGGAGCTCATGGATGCTCTTCTCAAGGCCAAGCCGTCATCGGCCAAAGGTACATATGTCCGTACGGTTACGATTTCGTCCACCATGGGGCCCGGCGTTCGTCTTGATGTCGCCGATGTCCTTTCGACGATTCGTTAATGCCGCAGAGCAGAAGGGTTGGTAAGCCGTGAACAAACAAGGTAAATCTGAAATAATAGATGCTCTGCACGAGAAGTTCGCGAATTCTTCCGCGAGCGTACTCGTTCACTACAGTGGTATGAGCACCAGTCAGGTCAACGAAATCCGCAGAAAGTGCCACGAACTCGGCGTGACCTATCAGGTCATCAAGAACCGTCTGGCCAAGCGCGCCGCGCAGGGAACCGAAACCGAGCTGTTCAGCTCGAAATTCAAGGGTCCTTCTGCGATCATCATCGGATATAAAGACGAAATAGCTCCCGCCAAGGCGGTTGTGAAATTCGTAAAAGAGTTCGAACTGCTGAAACTTGTCGGCGGTTCATTGAACGGTAAACTGCTTACGGATAAGGAAGTCATTCAGCTTTCGAAGATGCCGGGCCGCAACGAACTTCGCGGCCAGCTTCTCGGACTCTTCAATGCTGTTCCGGGTGGTTTCGTGCGTTTGCTCAACGCCGTACCCGCCGGACTTCTCAATGTTCTGGAAGCGAGAAAGCGTCAGTTGGAAGAAGGTCAAAACTAATCAGGGATTTTCTCTGGTTCAGCATCTGTTGTTCTTAAAAGGAGATTTGAAATGTCAGTTACGAAAGATCAGGTAAAGGAATTTCTCGGTGCAATGTCGGTAGTCGAACTGGCCGGCCTTATTAAAGAGCTGGAAGAAGCCTGGGGTGTTTCCGCTGCCGCTCCCGTAGCCGCTGTCGCCGCTGTGGCCGCTCCGGCTGAGGCTGCCGCTCCCGCCGCCGAAAAGACCGATTTCAAGGTCATCCTCACCTCTTTCGGTGATCAGAAGATTCAGGTCATCAAAGTTATCCGCGCCATCACCGGTCTGGGTCTGAAGGAAGCCAAGGACCTCGTGGAAGGCGTTCCGGGAACCATCAAAGAGGCCGCCCCCAAAGAAGAGGCCGAGGATATCAAGAAGAAGCTCGAAGAAGTCGGCGCCAAAGTCGAAATCAAGTAGTTTCAGGCCTTCAGAGAAAACTAAGGGCTGTTTTGGATTCGCGGCTGCAATATAGTTTCTAACGACACGCGGAAAGAGAGCACAAATGTCCTTTATTGCTCAGGAGAACTTTCGTGTCCGTAGGAATTTCGCGAAGATACCGACTGTTCTTGAATTGCCGCAGCTCATAGAGATTCAGAGGAAATCGTATAACGAATTTCTCCAGATCGATGTGCCTCAGGATCAGAGGCAGAATATAGGGCTGCAGGCTGTTTTCAACAGCATCTTCCCGATAAAGGGTTTCAACGAACTCTCTTCGTTAGAGTTCGTTTCCTACTTTCTGGAAAAACCGAAGTACGACGTTCTTGAGTGCCGCCAGCGCGGCATGACGTTCGCCGCACCAATGAAGGTCATTGTTCGCCTTCTTGTCTGGGACAAGGAGGAGGACGGCACAATGACCATCAGGGACATCAAGGAGCAGGAAGTCTACTTCGGTGAAATCCCTCTTATGACCGAAAACGGTACGTTCATCATCAACGGCACCGAGCGCGTTGTCGTCTCGCAGTTGCACCGCTCGCCCGGCGTATTCTTCGAACACGACAAGGGTAAGACTTACGGACCCGATAAGGTGATTTACTCGGCAAGAGTAATCCCTTATCGGGGTTCGTGGCTCGACTTCGAGTTTGACGGTAAAGATATTCTTTACGTCAGAATCGACAGGCGCAAAAAGCTGCCGGTGACGGTTCTTCTCAAAGCCCTGGGGTATTCGGCGGAAGAGCTTCTGAATTATTTTTATGACACACAGGTCATAAAAATCGACGGTCAGAAGGTCAACTGCTACCTCAATTTCGATCTGCTTTTAGGTCAGCGCTCCTCCAAGGATGTTCGTCATCCCGAAACCAAGGAAGTGCTGCTTAAAAAGGGCAAAAAGATCGGTCGTGCCGCAATTACCCGCCTCAAGCAGGCCAAGATGGATTCCATTCCCATCGCTCTTGAGGAAATAATCGGCATGTACGCCGCCAGAGATATCGTTGACGAAGCTACCGGCGAAGTCATCGTTGAAGTCAACCAGGAAATCACATCCGAGAAACTGGAAGACATAAAACGCTGCAAAATCACCGAAATCAGCACCTTGTTCATCGACAACGTCAACGTCGGACCTTACCTGCGCAATACGCTGGCCATTGATAAAATCGACAGCAGCGAAGCGGCCATTCTCGAAATATACCGCCGCCTGCGCCCAGGCGATCCTCCGACTCTCGATTCGGCCAACCGGCTGTTCTACAACCTGTTCTTCAACCCCGAAAGGTATTCTCTCTCGGCGGTCGGTCGTCTCAAGATAAATTACAGAATCAAAGTTGACGAGCCCATTGAGAATCACGTTCTCACGCAGGCCGACATTCTCGGCATCGTCAAGCAGCTTATCGACCTGCGCGACGGACACGGCCAGATCGACGATATTGACAATTTGGGCAACCGTCGTGTGCGTTCGGTCGGCGAACTCCTCGAAAACCAGTACCGCATCGGTCTGGTGCGTATGGAGCGCGCAATAAAAGAGCGCATGACTCTTCAGGATGTCGAAACTCTCATGCCGCACGATCTGGTGAATTCCAAACCGGTTTCTGCGGTTGTAAAAGAGTTCTTCGGTTCCAGTCAGCTTTCGCAGTTCATGGATCAGACCAACCCGCTTTCCGAGGTTACTCACAAGCGCCGCCTCTCGGCTCTCGGTCCTGGTGGTCTTACCAGAGAGCGTGCCGGCTTCGAAGTGCGCGACGTTCACTCGACGCATTACGGTCGCATCTGTCCGATCGAAACGCCGGAAGGTCCGAACATCGGTCTTATTGCTTCGCTGTCCACTTATGCTCAGGTCAACGAATACGGATTTATCGAAACCCCTTACCGTGAAGTCAAAAACGGCAAGGTCACAGAAAAAGTCCGCTATTTCTCAGCACTTGAAGAGGACAACGGCGATCATGTAATAGCTCAGGCAAATACACCCATTAATAGCAAGGGTATGCTTGAGGGCGATTACATTGCATGTCGTCAGCGTTTCGAATCCATGGTCAAACGTCCCGACAGCGTTACCCTTATGGACGTTTCTCCGACTCAGCTGGTTTCCGTCGCAGCATCGTTGATTCCCTTCCTCGAACACGACGACGCGAACCGCGCTCTGATGGGATCGAACATGCAGCGTCAGGCCGTTCCCCTGCTGGTGCCGGTTGCGCCGATAGTAGGAACAGGCGTTGAACGCGCTGTCGCTCACGATTCCGGTGTTACAACCGTCGCCCGTCGTGACGGTATCGTCGCCAGTGTCGATGCGACACGCATCGTCGTCAAAGTCGATGAGCAGGAAGTTGACGCCGCCGTCAAAGGTCTGGCGCACGTTGATATTTACAATCTCATCAAATTCCAGCGCAGCAACCAGAACACCTGTATCAATCAGGTTCCCATCGTCAAAGTCGGAGATCGTGTCAATAAAGGCGACATCATCGCCGACGGTTCGGCGACAGAAGGCGGAGAACTGGCGCTTGGCCGCGACGTAATGGTTGCATTCATGCCTTGGGGCGGTTACAACTTCGAAGACTCGATTCTCCTCAGCGAGAAACTTGTTGCTGAAGATGTTTTCACCTCAATCCACATCGAAGAGTTCGAAGTGGTGGCGCGCGACACCAAACTGGGCAGAGAAGAAATCACCAAAGATATCCCCAACGTAGGTGAAGAGGCTCTGAAGAACCTCGACGAGAGCGGTATTATCCGCATCGGCGCCCGCGTCGGTCCCGGCGACATTCTGGTCGGTAAAATCACTCCTAAAGGCGAGACTCAGCTTTCACCTGAAGAAAAGCTCCTGCGGGCGATCTTCGGCGAGAAGGCCGGTGATGTGCGCGACACTTCTCTGCGCGTGCCGCCCGGAGTTCAGGGCATCGCCATCGACGCTCGTATTTTCAGCCGCAAAGGCGTGGAAAAAGACTCCCGTTCCGAGGCTATCGAAGAGGCGGAAATCAATCGTCTGCTCAAAGATCAGAACGACCAGATTCGCATCATTCAGATTTCCAGCGCCGACTCCATTCGAGACATGCTGGTCGGCAACATTATAAAGACCAATCTTGTGAATTCCAGCGGCAAGGTAATTGTCGCCAAGGGCGCCAAGATTACCCGTGAAGTGGCGGACAGCATTCCGGTACGTTATCTCGATCAGGTGAAGCTTTCGAACAAGCCTGCCGTCGAAGAGCGTATTCAGAAGCTCCTCAAGGCCACCAACGAGGAAATTGAACGCATTCGCGAGGATGTGGAAGGCAAGATTTCGCGCCTGAAGAAGGGCGATGAGCTGGCCCCCGGCGTCATCAAAATGGTCAAGGTCTATGTCGCAATGAAGCGCAAGCTGGCGGTCGGCGACAAGATGGCGGGTCGTCACGGCAACAAGGGCGCTGTGTCGCGCATTCTGCCGATTCAGGATATGCCCTACATGCCCAACGGAAGGCCGGTTGACATCGTTCTCAATCCTCTGGGTGTTCCTTCCCGAATGAACGTCGGACAGATTTTCGAGACTCACCTCGGACTGGCCGGCTGGGCTCTGGGACAGACCATCGACAAATTGATAAAGGCCGCCACTGAGCCGCAGAAAATTCGTGCCGAATTGAAAAAGATATACAACGACCGCAAGTTCAGCGAAGCCATTGACGCCGCATCCGACGAAGACGTGCTGAACTTCGCTCGGCGCGTGCGCACCGGCGTGCATATGGCGACTCCGGTTTTCGACGGCGTGGCGGAAGACGAAATAAAGGCTCTGCTGGAGTACACCGACCGCAACACCAGCGGCCAGACTCTGCTGTACGACGGACGTACAGGCGAACCTTTCCAGCAGGACGTGACTGTCGGAATCATGTATATGCTCAAGCTGCATCACCTGGTTGACGACAAGATTCACGCCCGTTCCATCGGTCCTTACTCTCTCGTAACTCAGCAGCCGCTCGGCGGTAAGGCTCAGTTCGGTGGTCAGAGACTCGGTGAAATGGAAGTCTGGGCGCTCGAAGCATACGGAGCCGCAAATCTGCTGCAGGAGTTCCTGACCGTCAAATCCGACGATGTCATGGGCCGCACCCGTATGTACGAATCCATTGTGAAAGGCGAGCACGAAACCGAAATGGGCGTGCCCGAATCGTTCAACGTTCTGGTCAAAGAGCTGCAGTCGCTGGGCCTCAACGTCGAACTGCTGGATGAAAAACAGCCTGCCTAACCCGGATTTTCCTGTTGGCAGGTATACAATATCTTGAGTTATTCAGGATAAGGAGAAGGCCGTGAGAGACATTCTTTCCTTCTTCGACAGACCGAAGGATGCCATTGATTACAGCGCAGTCAGAATCTCGCTGGCGTCGCCGGAAACCATCCTTGCCTGGTCCCACGGTGAAGTCAAAAAACCGGAGACCATAAATTATCGTACCTTCAAACCGGAGCGCGACGGCCTGTTCTGCGCCAAGATTTTCGGACCGGTAAAGGATTACGAGTGTCTGTGCGGAAAATACAAGCGCATGAAACATCGCGGCGTGGTCTGCGACAAGTGCGGCGTTGAAGTTACTCAGTCCAAAGTGCGCCGCGAGCGCATGGGACATATCGACCTGGCTACGCCGGTTGTGCATATCTGGTTCCTCAAATCTTTGCCGTCACGCATCGGCAACCTGCTCGACCTTACTCTGCGGGACCTTGAGCGCGTAATCTACTGCGAAACCTATATCGTCACGAATCCGCGCGATACCGGTATGCGCAAGATGCAGCTTCTCAACGAGGATGAATACGACAAGGCTATTACTCAGTTCGGAGAAGACAGCTTTGAAGCCGGCATGGGTGCCGAGCCCATCAGGCAGCTGTTATCCGAAATCGACATCGTTGCTCTGGACGAAGAACTGCGCCGCGAAATGCGCGAAACCAATTCTGAGGCTAAGCGTAAAAAAATAGCCAAGCGCCTCAAGGTTGTTTCTTCCCTCAAAGATTCCGGCAACCGTCCTGAGTGGATGGTTCTGACGCGTGTTCCGGTACTGCCGCCCGATCTGCGCCCGCTGGTTCCTCTTGATGGCGGTCGTTTCGCCACTTCTGACCTTAACGATCTTTACCGTCGCGTCATCAACCGCAACAACCGTCTCAAGCGCCTGCTTGAGCTCAACGCTCCTGAAATCATCGTGCGCAACGAAAAGCGCATGCTGCAGGAGGCTGTTGATGCACTGTTCGACAACGGTCGTCGCGGAAAAACCATTGTCGGCTCCAACAAGCGTCCGCTCAAATCGCTGTCCGACATGCTCAAGGGCAAGCAGGGCCGCTTCCGTCAGAACCTGCTCGGTAAACGCGTCGATTATTCCGGTCGTTCCGTCATCGTTGTAGGCCCGGAACTCAAACTGCATCAGTGCGGTCTGCCAAAGAAGATCGCGCTTGAACTTTTCAAGCCGTTCGTATACAACCGGCTTATCGAAAAAGGTCTTTCCGCCACAATCAAATCGGCCAAACGCATGGTCGAAAAAGAGCGTGACGAGGTCTGGGATGCCCTGGAAGAAGTGATTCGCGAGCATCCGGTTCTTCTGAACCGCGCTCCGACTCTGCACCGCCTCGGTATTCAGGGCTTCGAACCCAAGCTTATCGAAGGCAAGGCCATTCAGCTGCATCCTCTGGTGTGTACGGCTTTCAACGCCGACTTCGACGGCGACCAGATGGCCATTCATGTTCCGCTGTCAATCGAATCGCAGCTCGAAGCCCGCGTGCTTATGATGTCCACCAACAACATTCTGTCGCTTGCGTCAGGCAAGCCGATCATCATTCCTACGCAGGACATCGTTCTCGGACTTTATTATCTGACCCGCGAAATTCCTTTCTCAAAAGGCGAAGGCCTGATTTTTGCGAGCCCGACCGAAGTTATCGAAGCGGTCAATCACAATGCGGTTCACATTCAGGCCCGTGTCAAGGTCAGACTCGATGAAAACAGCGATCAGCTGGTTGAAACGACCCCTGGCCGCGTGATTCTTTCACGTATTATGCCCAAAGCCATCAGCTTCGATCAGATCAACCGCGTCATGGATAAAAAGACCGTCGGCGAACTGATCGACCTGTGTTTCCGCAAGACAGGCGGCAAGCACACCGTACTTCTGGCCGACCGTCTGCGAACGCTTGGTTATACCATGGCCACCAGGGCCGGCATTTCCATCTGTCTTGACGACATGGTTATTCCAGATCAGAAGGTCAAGCTGGTTGCTCAGGCCGAGGAACGCGTGCGCGAGATTCAATCGCAGTACGAAGACGGTTACATTTCGGACGGTGAGCGTTACAACAAGACCATCGACATCTGGACGCAGGCCACCGACGATATCGCCAGCGCAATGATGAAGGAACTTGCCCAGGAAGATTTCGTGGACGATAAAGGCGTCGTTCAGAAGATTCCGGCGCGCAACTCCATTTACATAATGGCCGACTCCGGCGCACGCGGCAGCGCCCAGCAGATTCGTCAGCTGGCCGGTATGCGCGGTCTGATGGCCAAGCCGTCGGGCGAAATTATCGAATCGCCGATCACCGCGAACTTCCGTGAAGGTCTTAACGTTCTGCAGTACTTCATTTCGACCCACGGTGCGCGTAAAGGTCTGGCCGACACCGCGCTCAAAACCGCGAACTCCGGTTATCTTACCCGTCGTCTGGTTGACGTTGCGCAGGACAGCATCATCCGCGAACTCGACTGCGGCACCATCGACGGTATCGAAACCGAGCCGTTGACCGAAGGCGGTGAAATCATCGAGTCTCTGTCGGAGCGTATTCTGGGCCGCGTCGCACTGCACGACATCCGCGATCCTTACACCGACGAGATCATCGTAAAGATGAACGAGCAGATCGATGAGGAAAAGGCCCGCGCCGTTGAGGATTCGGGTATTGAACGCGTTATGATACGTTCTGTTCTTACCTGTCAGACAGAGCGCGGCATCTGCGCCAAGTGCTACGGGCGCGACCTGTCGCGCGGCATGATGGTAAACATCGGCGAATCCGTCGGCGTTATCGCAGCCCAGTCGATCGGCGAACCCGGAACGCAGCTGACAATGCGTACCTTCCACATCGGTGGTACTGCATCCAGGCGAGTCGAACAGTCCAACATCGAAATGCGTCACGACGGTATTGCCCGATTCCGCAACCTGCGTATTGCAACACGCCCCGACGGAGTTTCGGTTGTAATGAATCGTAACGGTGAAATCGTCAACCTTGACGAAACCGGGCGCGAACGCGAACGTTACACCATCAACTACGGCGCCACTGTTCACATAAAAGACGGCGATCCCATAAAGGCCGGAATGATCGTTGCCGAGTGGGACCCCTACTCGATGCCGATTCTGACGGAAGTCGCCGGCATGGTTAAATACAACGACGTGCTCGAAGGCGTGACCATGAAGGAACAGGTTGACGAAGTCACCTATCTTTCAAGAAAGGTCATTACCGAATCTCGCAATTCCGATATGCGTCCCAGCTTCATCATCAAGGATGAAAGCGGTCAGGCGCTCAAGCTGCCGGGCAGCGATCAGCCCGCCCGTTATCTGTTGCCGGTCGGCGCAAACCTTTATGTCGAAGACGGCGATATGGTATCGGTCGGCGATGTTCTGGCCAAGATTCCCCGCGAAACTACAAAGACCAAGGACATCACCGGCGGTCTGCCTCGTGTGGCCGAACTCTTCGAAGCCCGCAAGCCCAAAGATCACGCCATCATTTCCGAAATCGACGGCATGATTTCTTTCGGCAAAGACCTCAAAGGCAAGCGCAAAGTTATTGTCACTCCTGAAGTCGGCGAATCTCGTGAATATCTGATTCCGCGCGGCAAATTCATTTCGGTGCACGAAGGCGACTTTGTGCGCGCCGGTGAAGCGCTGATGGACGGCTCCTCGAACCCGGCGGACATTCTGCGTGTTCTGGGCGAAAAGGGTCTTGCCAAATATCTGGTTGATGAAATCCAGAGAGTCTACCGCCTGCAGGGCGTCAAGATCAACGACAAGCACATCGAAACCATCGTTCGTCAGATGCTGCGCCGCATCCGCATCAAACAGGTCGGAGACACAGATTTCCTGGTTGACGAGCAGGTTGACAAGTTCCAGTTCCTGCGGGAGAACCGCAGAATTCAGCAGAAGGGCGGTCGTCCGGCAATCGGTGAACCGTTGCTGCTGGGAATCACCAAGGCTTCGCTTGTCACCGACAGCTTCATTTCGGCGGCTTCCTTCCAGGAAACCACGCGAGTTCTGACCGGTGCGGCGCTTTCCGGCAAGATCGACTATCTGCGCGGTCTTAAGGAAAACGTAATTATGGGTCGCCTGATTCCTGCCGGAACGGGTACTTATCCATACACAAGCATGGGCATCGAAGTTGACCGTCCGTCCCGCACCCAGTTCGGCGATGAAGACTCCGACTTCGAAGATGGTGAAGGCGAGGACGATCTCGATCTCGAAATCAAAGAGGAGATTCTGTCCGAAACAGTGCGCCGCTCCGAGCGTTTAGGCGCAGGCAGAAGAACTACCTATCATCGTGAAAGCGATGAAATGATCGACTTCTCCGATGACGACGGAGATGACGATTCCGACGGACTCTATGATGCGGGAGATTCGGATGATTCTGAAAATTCCGATCACGAGGAAGACGAGGAATAGAACTTAATGAGGTTTTTCGTTTGCAGATTGATTTTTGCGAATAATTTCAAAAGAATCTTGACAGCACCGGAAAGCTGACTAAAATTAGAGCCCTTTTGGGGCTTGAGTTTGATGATCCGTATGGACTGAAGGTATTGAAAGGGTAAGAAAAAGATGCCGACCATCAACCAGTTGGTACGCAAAGGACGCATTAAAGTTACAAGAAAGACGGCATCCCCGGCTTTGAAGGCTTGTCCTCAGCGCAGAGGCGTGTGCGTACGTATTTACACCGTGACCCCGAAAAAGCCGAACTCAGCTCTCCGCAAGGTAGCCCGTGTTCGTCTTACATCCGGCTATGAAGCCACCTGCTATATTCCGGGTGAAGGTCACAACCTGCAGGAACACTCCGTCGTCCTCATCAGAGGCGGTCGTGTGAAGGACCTTCCCGGTGTCCGTTATCACGTTATCCGTGGTACGCTGGACGCTGTCGGCGTTGAAGCCAGAAGAGCCGGACGCAGCCTCTACGGAGCCAAGAAACCCAAATAACTCATTGCAGCCATTAAGAAAAGCTTAAACGGAACAAGGGAATCCAGATGCCAAGAAGAAGGGAAGTAGAGAAAAGACACATCCTGCCGGACCCAAAATACAAGGATGTTCTGATTGCAAAAGTAATCAACGGAATCATGTCTCGCGGTAAACGCAGCGTAGCCGAGAAGATTCTTTACGGAAGTCTCGACATTATTTCCGAAAAGGTCAAAGACGACCCCGCCGGTGTCCTCAGAAAAGCCATCGACAATCTGAAGCCCATCGTTGAGGTTAAATCTCGTCGTGTAGGCGGCGCCACTTATCAGGTTCCTATCGAAGTTTCCTCTTCGCGCAAGCAGGCTCTGGCGATTCGCTGGCTGGTAGGATATTCCCGCAGCCGCAGCGAGCGCACCATGAGAGAGCGCCTGGCCGGTGAAATTCTCGACGCTTACAACAAGAGAGGCTCTGCCTTCAAAAAGCGTGAGGACGTGCATCGCATGGCCGAAGCCAACAAGGCTTTCGCCCACTACCGCTGGTAGTTTTAAAACTCAAATCCGGTTACGGCCCGCGTCGAATTGCACTTTCGATAGCGGGCCGATTTCTGTATATGCTGTGTCGTCGTTTTTTCGGCGGCACATTTTCGGATGCTGATCGCTTCTGGCAGAGGATTCAAGTTGACTTCCAATACAGGTCTTGACAAAACCCGCAATATCGGCATAGCCGCCCATATCGACGCTGGAAAGACCACCACTACCGAGCGCATTCTGTATTACTCCGGCGTTTCGCACAAAATGGGCGAAGTCCACGACGGCAATACCGTCATGGACTGGATGGAGCAGGAGCAGGAGCGCGGAATCACCATCACGTCCGCTGCCACAACCACTTTCTGGAAAGATCACAAAATCAACATCATCGACACTCCGGGGCATGTCGATTTTACCGCCGAAGTGGAGCGCAGTCTGCGTGTACTCGACGGAGTAATCTGCGTTCTGTGCGGAGTGGGTGGTGTTCAGCCGCAGTCCGAAACCGTCTGGCGTCAGGCCAACAAATATAAAGTTCCGCGCATTGTATTCGTCAACAAAATGGATCGCATCGGTGCGGATTTTTACCGTGCCGTATCAATGATCAGCGACAAGCTCAAGGCCGTCCCTGTGCCGATTCAGATTCCCATCGGCGCTGAGGATCGCTTTGAGGGTGTCATTGATCTTATCAAAATGAAAGCGTTCCATTATTCCAGCGAATCTCTGGGAATGCAGGTGGAAGAGGGTGAAATTCCCGAATCCTGCATTAAAGACGCCGTCGAATATCGCAAGAGGCTGGTCGAAACCGTTGTCGAGCAGGACGAGGCCATGCTGGAGCGTTATCTTGAAGGCGAGGAGCCCAGCCGCTCGGAACTGATTTCCGTGATTCGTAATGCCACCATAAACAACCGTCTGGTTCCGGTTTTATGCGGTTCGGCTTTCAAAAACAAAGGTGTTCAGCAACTACTTGATGCTGTTGTCGATTTTCTCCCTTCTCCGCTGGATATTCCGGCTGTTCAGGGACACCACCCGGAAGACGAAGAGAAAATTATAGAACGACATGCTGATGACGGCGAACCGCTGGCGGCTCTGGCTTTCAAGGTCTGGAGCGACGCATATGTCGAAAACCTGACCTTTTTGAGAATATATTCCGGTAAAATTGCCCTGGGCGATGCTCTTTACAACTCTACTCGCGACCGTAAAGAGCGCATTATGAAGCTATTCCGTATGCACGCCGACAAACGCGAAGAAATAAAAGAAGTCGGCGCCGGAGATATTGTCGCCGCTGTCGGACTCAAATTTACGGCCACCGGTGACACCCTTTGCAGGAAAGAACATCCGATTCTGCTTGAAAGCATAAGGTTCCCCAGGCCGGTTATTTCAATCGCCATCGAACCGGAAACCAGCGAAGACGAAAAAAAGCTGGCCGAAGCCTTGCAGCGTATGGCGCTTGAGGACCCGACCTTCAAAGTCGCTACAGATGAAGAAACCGGGCAGACCATTATATCCGGCATGGGAGAGCTTCATATAGAAGTTATCGTGGAGCGTATCCGGCGTGAATTCAGAGTTTCCGCCCGTGTCGGCAAGCCGCAGGTCGCTTATCGGGAATCCGTAACGGCTGCAGCGAAGCACGAATTCACATACGAGAAGCAGTTCGGGGCTAAGACGCAATATGCCCGCGTTTCGATGCAGGTCGAAGCTTCCGATCCTTCCGGCGGTCTGGTTTTCGTCAATCGTGCGAGCGCTGAAAAAGTTCCTAAACAATTTCTGGCAGCGGTGGAGAACGGCTGTCACGACTCCATGAACAGCGGACCGCTGATGGGATATCCGGTAATCGGAATCAAGGTTACGCTGCTTGACGGCGACTGGCGCCCTGAAGAATCCAACGAGCAGACTTTCCGCATCGCGGCAGGCATGTGCTTGCGCGAAGTCATGCGTAATGCCGCCCCGGTGATTATGGAACCCATAATGAACGTCGAAGTCGAGACGCCGGACGAATTTCTTGGAGAAGTAATGGGCGATCTTAACAGCCGCAACGGAGAAATCCGTGGCACCAGCCAGAGGCCGGGATTGCAGGTCGTTGACGTTTTGGTGCCCTTGCGGCGCATGTTCGGGTATTCAACCGATCTGCGTTCAGGCACGCAGGGCAGGGCTACTTACACGATGGAATTTGCTTCTTACCGGCCTCTTCCGCAGAAATTGCAGGATGAAATGCTTTCGAGGTAATTTTTTTCTACATTCGAAGCTTGCAAAATTCGGCGCAGTGGGTTATAAGGTGTAGCTCTGAAAAATCGTTCGGGAATTTTTCTGAAATAATATAAAGAATATATGACAAATAGATAGTTCAAGGAAAGCAGGAGAAACACAATGGCGAAAGCGAAATTTGAGCGTACGAAGCCGCACGTGAACATTGGAACGATCGGACACATCGACCATGGCAAGACAACGTTGACGGCTGCGATCACGAAGACGCTGTCGAGTCGTGGTCTGGCGAAGTTTACGGCGTTTGACGAGATTGACAAGGCTCCTGAAGAGAAGGAGCGCGGCATAACGATCAACACGGCGCACATTGAGTATGAGACAGCGAAGCGCCATTACGCCCATGTGGACTGTCCGGGACACGCGGACTATATAAAGAACATGATCACCGGAGCGGCGCAGATGGACGGAGCGATACTGGTTGTTGCAGCGAACGACGGTCCGATGCCTCAGACTCGCGAGCACATACTGCTGGCGCGTCAGGTGGGAGTGCCCCGCATTGTGGTGTTTCTGAACAAGGTTGACATGGTAGAGGACCCAGAGCTTCTGGAGCTGGTGGAGCTTGAGTTGAGGGAGCTGCTGAGTTCGTATGAGTTCCCCGGCGACGAGATTCCGATAGTGCGCGGCTCTGCGCTGAAGGCGTTGGAGGGCGAAGAGAGCGAGCTTGGAGCGCTGGCGGTGATGAAGCTGATGGATGCTGTGGACTCGTACATACCGCAGCCTGAGCGTGCAGTGGACAAGCCGTTCCTGATGCCTGTGGAAGACGTGTTTACGATATCCGGTCGTGGAACGGTTGCGACTGGTCGTGTAGAGCGCGGAGTGGTGAAGACCGGCGAAGAAGTCGAGATAGTCGGAATAATGGAAACGCGGAAGACGGTAGTGACAGGCGTGGAGATGTTCCGCAAGATACTGGATCAGGGCGAAGCCGGAGACAACGTGGGCTGTCTGCTGCGCGGAGTGAAGCGCGAAGAGATAGAGCGTGGTCAGGTTCTGGCGAAGCCGGGATCAATAACGCCGCATAAGAAGTTTGAGGGAGAGGTATACATTCTGTCGAAGGAGGAAGGCGGCCGTCATACGCCGTTCTTCAACGGATACAGACCGCAGTTTTATTTCCGTACGACGGACGTTACGGGTATTGTGACGCTGCCGGAAGGAACGGAGATGGTAATGCCTGGTGACCGGGTGAAGATAGTGGGCGAGCTGATAACGCCGATCGCGATGGAGGAAGGTCTCCGTTTTGCAATCCGCGAGGGCGGCCGCACCGTAGGCGCCGGCGTCGTTTCCAAAATCATCGCGTAA
>JAKQSH010000422.1 GCA_029570245.1 Deltaproteobacteria bacterium
TGCAGGCGGTTCCTGAAGAAAAGAGCGAGACGGAAAAGAAACTGGATCAGTTGCAGGATGAGGAAAAGAGTTTCCAGCTTTTCCGTTTTATGGAACAGGAAGGACGACAGCCCGAAGGCGGGCAGGACTGGTGATACGCAATGTCGATTAGATTGAGCAGTATATTGTTTGCAATTGCCGCTTTCCTGACTGCGGCGCAGGCTCATGCGCAGAGCGGTGCAGAAATAAGCTGCGACAGCACGCGAATAAGCATGGCAGATACGCTGCAATGCAACGTTGCTCTGAGCATCGACAGTTCCAGCGATATTTCAGACATCACCATGCCGACCTTTGAAGGTTTCAGAATACTCAGCCAGAACACCAGCAGCCAGCAGCAGACAACGATTGTAAATTTCAAAATGGAGAGCAAACAGATTCGCACCACGTCTTATGCTCTTTCTCCGTTGAAGCCCGGTTCATATGAGATCGGACCCGCAATATTCAAATACGACGGCAGGCTCTATCGTTCGAACGTTTGGCGGGTGCAGGTTGATGAACTTGAAGTACGCAGCGAAGGACAGTACTGGGGAGACGCCGGAATCACCGCACCGCTGAGCGAGCGCGAGCGCAACGATTCGTCGCTGTTTATCCGTCTTGTGCCGGAGCGGCGCGAACTGTACGCCGGAGCTTCGATGCTGGCGACGCTGTATCTGTACACTCGTAATGTCAGCGCCTCTCAGTTGAAACAGGATGCCGCACCCGATTTCGAAGGCTTCCGCTATCGCAATCTGGAAATTTCCCAGAACGAAGGCGTGCGTCGCATGAACGTCGGTGGAAGGGTTTACAATGTTCAGCCGGTGGTGAGAGTTCTGCTTACGCCAGAAAAAGACGGTCGATTGAGCATCTCACCGTTCAGAGTATCCGTCGGCGTGGACACCGGAGATTTCTTCGACCGCATGCGCTGGGTTTCGCGCACTTCGGAACCGCTCGAAATCGAAGTCAAGCCGCTGCCGACAGAAGGGCAGCCGGCCGGCTTCGATCCGACACATGTAGGTGCATTCGAATTGAAAGCCACAGTCGACAGGCGCAGCACCGAGGTCAATCAGCCGGTGGCCTATACGCTGAGCCTTAAATGTCAGTCCGATCCAGCTGCCGTGCAACTGCCGCAACTGATGCAGATAGACGGTTTCAAGGCTTATCCACCATCGACTAAAGACAACAGTTATCAGCAGGGAAATCACCTGGCCGGAGAAAAAACAGCCGAATATCTGCTCGTTCCACAGCGTGAAGGCCAACTTCTTATACCGTCTCTTTCTTTTGCAGCATTCGACCCCGAAAAAGGACAGTACACGGTTCTCACGACCGAAGAGTTCAACATCAGCGTCAAACCCGCTTCAGCCGTCGCTTCTTCAGGAACGGCGCTGCCGCAGCGCCAGGAGTTGCAGGCCGAAGCCGGCAGCCTGCGTCCCATAAAAATAACGCCGGTTCTCGAACGTCGAATGAACGGCGAATTCGTTTACTCCATGCTTTTCAGGCTTCTGCTGATTATTCCGCCGGGATTGCTGTTTCTTCTCGGCTTATTCGATTTTCTCCGTTATTTGTCCAGACGGCTTTCCGGCGGCGAGCGCGCACGCCTTGAGCGGGAGCTTAAAAAGCTTGAAAGCGAAGCCTCGGCATTGCTTGCATCGAACGGGGCAGAATTCTTTTCTAAGCTGGCCGCTGTGGCCTACAAGCGTCTCGAAATGGAGTGCTCCGAATCTCTGGCCGGACTTACGCACGAACAGCTTTCGGCCAGGCTGACCGAAAAGGGCTGGAGCACCGACGCCGTGGCGGCTCTCCTGAAAATTTTCGATCGTTGCGAACTGGGACGTTATGCGCCGTCTTCCATGGATCAGAGCGCCAGGAGAGAGTTGTTCAAGGAAGCCCGCAGAGTCGGAAAGGGGGCGCAGCAATGAAAACGGCAATCTGTTTTGCACTCGCGGTTGTTATTTTGCTGATTTCCGGGCATGCGTATTGCGACGGACAGTCCGCCGATGCCGAAAAACGCTGGAAAGAAGCTTCTGAGGCTTACCTGAAAGACGATTACAAAAGCGCCGCCGCTATTTGGCAGGATTTGGTTAACGGCGGGCACAACGGCGCCGATCTTCATTATAATCTGGCTTGTGCATATCATCGGGCCGGAAAGCTCGGTTATGCAGTGTTGAATTACGAAAAAGCGCTGGCCGACGATTCCGACTGTGCGGATTGCAGAACCAATCTCGAACTGGCCCTGAAGCTTCAGCGCGATCAGGTTGTAAAAGACGAGAACACACTCGATGAACGCGGCGTACTTGAAAAATTGATGCAGGACAGCAAGGCCGACACTTTTGCTTATGTTTTCCTCCCGATTTTTCTGATCGCCTGTTTTTCCATTCTTCTTCGTCGTTTCGTCAAAAGCGACAGCCGTCGTTTCGCAATGAATATAGTTATTGCCGTTTTCTGTCTGGCTTCGCTGTTATCAGGTTCGTTGCTGGCCTGGAAGGTGTTTCATTACGAAAAACAGACATATGCCGTTGTTCTTGCTGAAGAAAGCGCTGTAAAGGAAGGACCGGACGCCAATTTCAAAACACTGTTCACAGTTCACGAGGGGCTTAAGGTCCGCCTGGGCGAAACGGTTGACGACTGGCGTCAGATATGGCTTGAAAACGGTCTCAACGGTTATCTTCCGGCTTCCGATATCGGTGAAATTTAACTCTGTCCTGCTGTTGTTTTGAATCATTAAAATCTGGCGGGCGGTATACCCTTTGTGGTATTTCTATTTTCGTGGTATGCGAAAAGAAATCCTTTGAAGGGAGGAACTGGAATGAGTTGCTTCGGCAAATGTTTTTCTGCTGTTCTGGTAATTGCGGCTTCGCTGTATTTTTCCGGTTGCGCACAGGTTACGGCTCACTCTACTCAGCGTCCAAGTCTTATGACACCCAACGTCAGCTTCCAGATGAGCTATCGTTCTTTTGTTACTGGCGATGTGGAAGTTGTGGGACTTCCAGAAGGCCAGACCGAAGTCGAACTGCTGTGGTCGGAACGCGACATAACCGACTATAATTCTTTCCGCCTCTACGATTCAAACGGTTCTGGAACCGTCAACGAAGACGGCTCGTACATGATGACCGCCGATATCGGTTACGAATATCTGTTGCAGGGTGTTTCTGTCGGCAAGCCGGATGCTTCCGAAACAGGCGACACAGTTGAAATACTGCCGCTGAAAGCATACGCTTTTGCATATGCCCCGGTCGAAATGCTTACATTCTGGAAAGAATTCACAAGTCATAATCCGAAAGAAAAAGAAATGCTGCGCGGTGGTGTAGGCATCGTTCCCTTCCTCAAAAAAGGTCATATCATCGACATCGGCAGCGTTACTGTTCAGTATGATAAAAAAGAGTCCGATGCCGGGCAGACTCCTTTCAGAGTATTCGAAGTAAAATTCGACAATCAGAAACTTAAGAACTATATAAACAAAATGGGTCTGGAGTCCGACTTTGCTAAGGGGCGTGTGCGTATCGTTCGCGTCAACATACTTACCGGCGAACAGAACGAAGTCGATCCTGCATCCCTCAACTGAGCCGTTTCATAATATTTACAAAAAGGGAGGCGGGCTGCGTTGCGCCTCCTTTTTCTTTTTTTCTCAGCCGTAAGTTACCGCAGATGCGGAGGTTGTGATGCCGAAGAAAAAAGACAATTCTTATTCGCTGGAAGACATGAAAACTTTAAGCGCCGAACTGTGTTCGTTCGGCTATCGCAAAGCCTGTTCTCCCGCCGAGAAAAAAGCCGCCGATCATCTGGCGGCATGCTTTGCCTCAAAAGGCTTCAGTGTGGACATTCAGCGCTTTGTTTCGGTAAGCTCGCCGGCCTGGTCGCTGCTTATTCATCTGCTGGTGGCGCTGCTGGGATTTGTTCTGATGGCGAGCAGCCCTCTGCTGTCTTTCTGCATAATTGCCTTCTGTACCTTGTCGTTTTACGGCGAATTCACGACGCGCTGGTTCTGGCTGAGACGCCTGCTTTCAAAAAGCATCAGCCAGAACGTAATAGCTCACAGTCCGTCCGAAAACCCGGAACGCACCGTCATTTTCTGTGCGCGCCTGGATGCGCCCAGTGAATCTCTGCTTTTCAAACCCGGACTGGCGCGCATGTTATGGACTCCGTTTTCACGTTTCGGTGCAGGAGCCGCCGGGCTGCTGTTTCTGGGGCTTCTGCTGGAAATCGCACTTATCCGCGCCTTCGGCGGAGCATCATCGCTGCTTGATCTGTTTATCGCTCTTATGATTTTATTTGCAGTCGTCCTTTTTATTCTGTTGATTCACACTCTGCTGGCCCGTCCGACTTCCGGCGCATCGGGGGCGGCTTCTCTTGCCGCAATGACGGCGCTGGCTTCGAAGATCGCGGGCGGCGGCCTGAAAACAGATAACACCGAGTATTACTTTGTGGCATTCGGCGCGGGTCAGAGCGGCAGCGGCGTTCTGGAATTTCTGTCGGAGTTCGGACACCGCTTCGATCCCCGCAACACTTATGTTGTCAACCTCGGCCCCTGTGCTTCCGGCGCATTGCATTTTGTTGACGACTTGGAACACTTCTGTCCCCTGCGCTTGAAACGCTCCAACCCTGAGCTGCTGATGTCGGCTCGTGCCTTATCTGAGGCGCGCGGTGAATTTGAAAATGTCAAGTCATGCTCGGAGCGCTGGCATCTGGATGCTGTCGCTTTTTCGCAGCGCGCATATAAACTGCTCAGCCTGCTAACGCTTGAGTCTTACGGTGTTCCGGCTAATTATGCCTGGCGCGACGATGTGGTCGAGAATCTCAACTGGAACGACGCGGAAAAAATGCTGCGCTTCATCGAAGAGATAATTTCACGCATAAAATAAGCGAATTTTCCGAAAACCATATCTGTATTTCTCTTTCTGTCACAATATGACAATTTGTGTTTTTGTGCCGAAATCGCTTGACTGAATTACCGTATGTCAATATGATTTAAACAAGTGTGTTTTCTGAACAGGTCGAAAGAACAATAAGGTCAGGGAGGTAACGGAATGAGAAGTAAAGTGTTACCTTTGCTGCTGGCGATTCAGTGTATCATGTTGCGCCTGCAATGTATAGAACATTGCGCAACAATTTCCGGCGCATGAGCCGGGTCATGTGCTTCTGTTTGGAATGCTTTTCAATGCCGATGATGCGGCCGGCTTTCCGGGTAACAGTCCGGGTGAGCAGATTATGCACTGGTGTCCAGTATAAACATAATGAATGAGATTGAACAGAATTGTCTCGAATCTCAGGACCCGAACTGAAAAAGGAGGACAGATAATGAAAACGACTAAGACCGCGATGCTGA
>JAKQSH010000428.1 GCA_029570245.1 Deltaproteobacteria bacterium
ATTCAATCAGGTGTATTTTCAGGTGCGCGGCGTTTTCGATGCGTATTACAACAGCGCTTACGAACCCTGGGCTAAAAGTCTTTCCGGCACTCTCGGCGTGAACCCAGGATGGGACCCGCTGCAGACCGCCATTGAAGCCGCCCATGCGCGCGATATTGAGCTGCATGCCTGGATCAATGTATTTACTTTCTGGAACAGTACGACTGCGCCTGGCGAAAGCACTCCGCGTCATATGTATCTGGCCCATCCTGAATGGATAATGGAGAATCAGAGCCACGTGGATATGCCGCTCACTGACGGTTACATATGGGCTTCGCCGGGTAATTCCGCTGTGCTGGCGCACAATGTCGCTGTAGTCACCGACATCGTTAGCAACTATGATGTTGACGGCATTCACCTTGACCGCGTGCGTTATCCCGGTTCACAGTACAGTCACGATGCCGCTTCCGAAGCCGCTTATGAAATCGCTCAGAACGAAGACCCTGAGCTTGCCTGGGCCGACTGGGAACGTTCGCAGGTGGTGCGTCAGGTTGCTATGATTTACGACTCCATGCAGGAAACAGCTCCGCATGCGGTTCTTTCGGCTGCGGTCTGCGGCATATACAAAAACACCTGGGACTGGAGCAGTGTAACGGAAGGGTATTCTCAATGGTTGCAGGACACCCGCGCCATGACTGCTCAGGGCGTACTGGATGTCGCCATGCCTATGATTTACTGGGCCATAGAACCTCAGTACGGCGCCCGTACCGATTACGCCGCACTGGTGGACGATCACGTGGCCGGAGCGAATGGACGCTTTTTATATCCAGGCTCCGATCTGGACGCCGTTGGCGACACCAGAGAAAGCCCGCGAGGCAGAAACTCGCGTATTACATATGTAAGCTGGGCGCAACTTAATGCACAGATCGAATACTCCCGCAGCGCCGGAACTCATGGGTGGGCGCTGTACGATTACGGTACGCTGGACGGGGCGAATTACTGGGACGAACTGGCCGCAGGGCCTTTCGCTGAACCTGCCGAAGTCCCGCAGATGTGGTGGAAATTGAAGCCGGAAGAGGAGAAATGACGCAATCCCGGATGATTTTTCCGCTCTTTCTCCGACGCGGTTGCAGTCGGCATTGACTATTTTCATATTTTTGTAGCCATAAAAGGCGGTGCATGCTAAAGATTGTTCGGCCTGTTCGTTCAAGAGACTGCGTACAGGCTGTCACGAATACATCAAAAAAGGAGAACCGACATGAAAAACGTTGAAATGACTGTTGAAGGCTCCGTTCTTACCATAAAAGTCGATCTCGAAAAAGATTTCGGTCCGTCCTCGTCGGGCAAGACCATCATCATCGCCAGCACAGAGGGCAACGTCGCCATTCCGGGTTGCGAAGAGAAGAAAATCGGTCTTAACGTCTATAAGAAGAAATAATTTCTGTTCTGCGGTGTTTTAATGCCGCGCGCGTGACAATCAGATTCTGTCCGGCCTTTTGCCGGTCAGCTCGATGGAGCAGCAGACGGGTGGATATTTTTCCTTTTTGTATGTGCATCCATGGTGTTCTGGTTTATTCCGACGCAAAAAATTATCATATTTTTATTAATTACTTGCTTTCTGTTCTGATTTCAGATATTTTCTCTTCCGATTCTTTGGTGATGCCTTGAATGCCGGTCGTGTCTTCTTCGTTCAATCCCTGAAAACAGCAGCCGAAATTTAATGACATTCGCCTTCGGGAACAGTCCCGGAATCGGTTAATTTGACTCTTGAAAGGAATTTTAGAATGCAGAACAAACTTTATGTGGGTGGCCTGTCGTACGACACAAACAATGCCGGTCTGGAGAAAGCCTTTGCGGTTTACGGCCAGATTTCCGAGGCCAAGGTTATCATGGATCGCGAAACCGGTCGCAGCCGTGGTTTCGGATTCGTAACGTTCGAAAGCGAAGCCGATGCTCAGAAGGCTCTGGCGATGAACGGCACCCAGCTCGACGGTCGTACCCTGAAGGTCAACGTCGCCGAGGACAAGCCGCGTCGCGAAGGCGGCGGTGGCGGTCGCAGGTGGTAATCTCCGGGAAACGATTGCGGCTCGTTTGAACTGCATGACGTCGGAATGTATCACGGCTCCGGCCTGATACAAAAAGAACCGGAAAACAGAAGCGCGGAAAGAACAATTCTTTCCGCGCTTTTTTTACCTCAACAGGTATTGCTTATACATGCGTTTGAAATCGCTTGCCGCAGGGTGTTTTTGGCGCTAGACTCATCAGAACAGATCGAATGCTGATGATTTTCTGAAAATTGATAATAAACGAGGGGTTAAAATGATCCGGCTTGTATATGGTCTTCGCCTGTACGTCTGGCTGTCTGTGGTCTTTACTGCCGCTTTTATGCTGATATTTTCCGTTCCATGCGCCATGGCGGATTTCGATTCGGGAGAAATTGCTGTTATAGAAGACACCAACGGTGAGCTTTCGGACATGATGACGCAGGGCATGCCGAATGTCTGGCTGCATTATGTCACCTGCAAATTCTATCTGTCCCACCACGACCAGTACGACGCCGTGTTCGTTTTTTCGAGCGGCCTTCTCAATGGCATAACAAACACTCAGCAGGGCTGGGCGGTGTATTCTCCTTCAAAAGGCATCGGGCGCGGACTTCCAAGTCAGGGAAATTATTTCTGCAGTTATTCGCAGCGTCTGCGGCAGGCTGTAAAAATGGGAGAAATCAACATCCTTCCCAACAACCCCGACGACAATGCTCCCATCGTTCCGATGTATCCGCTTACGGGAATCCAACTGGTCGGCCACGAATTCGGGCACCAGTGGCTGGCTGCCGCCAAGTACGACAAAGGCGACGGCAACGGCCAGCAGTGTCTGCTGCGCGGTTATGAACCCACCAGCAGCGATGGCGGCGGTTCTGTCGGCGGCGATCAGTGCAGCGGTCTGAACGAGTCCGATTTCAACCAGCACTGGTCTTATTTCTCCAATTCGCGCTCACTCATGTATGGCAGCATGCTTGAAGACAACGGCAACGGAACTTTCACCGCCACTTACGAAAATCCGAAGTTTTCAGAGCTTGACCAGTATCTTATGGGACTGCGCCTGCCTGAAGAGGTCGGTGAATATTTCTTTGTTGACAAAGGTGATCCTTCCGGTTCCGCTTCCATTCCAATGATGCCGGGCAGTTCCGGCACTATGCAAGGAACGCGCGTCAACGTTTATATAGAAGATATAATCCGCGCCATGGGTGCAAGAGAACCGGCGCTTGAGAACTGTCACTGGAAGGCGGCCTGGATCATTGTGCACCCGCTGGGATTGCCCCCCCCCACTGAGCAGCAGATAGCCAAGGTAGATACTTATCGTCAGCGCTGGACTGATTATTACGCCTGGGCTACCGATAATCGCGGTTCGTTTGATTCATCGCTGGATGGCTGCGGAACCGGTACCGAAAGCTGTCCGGGTGAAGTCTCGGAATTCTGCGGAGCGGTAGCCTGTTCGGATGGGCAGCGTCGCTGCAAAACTGCCAATCTGGTTGAAGAATGCAACTCCGAAGAATGGAGCATTATCGAAGAGTGTGTTTTCCCGGATGTTTGTATTAACGGGGCCTGTGCTGAAAGCCCGGTTGATGGAGACGAAGAAATTGACGGCGATGCGGAAGAAAGCGCTGATGGTGACGATATCACTGAAGACGGCGATGAATCGGCAGACGGCGACTTGAACAAACCTGATGGCGATATGCCTGTTGATGAGGACGGCGATGCGGAAGAACCGGTTGTTGGCGGCGAATGTACTTACGGGCAGACCCGCTGCGTGGGGGATGTGTGGTATGAATGCTCGGCCAGCGGAAAAGGCTGGCTTGAAACCGATTGCAGTGTTGTTGGTCAAAGTTGTGTTGCCGAAAGCGGTTGCGGTGAGGGCGGCTCCGGCGCCGACGACGGCAGCAGCGGAGGCTGTGCTGCTGCAGAATCTTCCGGCCTTTTCTGCATGATGCTGCTTTCTGTTCTGCTTTATTTCCGGCGAGAACAGACAGAACGGCAATAGGCGCTGCTGTTGCAGATGAGATGAAATAAGAAAGCGGATGTCATTACGGCATCCGCTTTTTTGTTTTCTTCTGAAGTGCTCAAATCAGGAGAACATGGGAATATCGCCTTTGTAAAGGTCGCGCGCACGGCTCAGCATGGACTCTGCCGTATGGCTGTCTCCCACCAGCGGGTTTGAGGCCAGAGCCTTTATTACCTTGCGAACATCCTGTGCTGTAGCCGCTTCGGCTGCGAGTCGCTGATATTCTTCAAGCTTGAGAATCAGATCGCGGCAGCCTTCGGGAACGTCCGGCGAAGGCGTGTTGATTATTCCGTCGCGGCTGACCAGCGTGCGGATTTCGGCCACGGTGTTTTCATCAAGATAAGCTGTAGACTTGCCGTTGACGACATTGTGAACCAGTTTGTGCTGCTGTTCGTCCTGCAGCGCCGCCAGTGTCGAAATCGCGAAGTCTCCGAAGTCTTCTCCGCCGCGATGATGAACCACGTTGGGTATGTCTTTTTCTGCTTCCTCCATGAAGTGCTGATAATAGAAAGGCAGCTTCTTGAGAATTGCTTCGGTGCGGGTTCCGTGTGTGCGGTAGTGTGTGACGAAAGCGTCAGGTCTGGTGTAATAGGCTATATACGAGTTCGGGTAGAATCCCTTGTATCTGCGGGCCAGTTGCAATGATTCATTGTAGCGCAGACTGTATTCTTCGCCGTGTTTGTTTGCCGACTCCGGGAATTTCTCAGGCAGAACTTCCGGCAGCGGCCTTCCGCCGAATGTGATATTACTGTGCCATGTTGCGTGGTTAAGTCCGCTGGTTTCAAAGTCGAACCTGCGCGGATTGTCGAACCCCAGAGCAGTTCCAAGCGCCGACAGATCGCCGTCGAACTGGTCGCAGAGGCCGATGACTCGTTTGAATCCACGGTCGATAAGCGCCTGGGTCACGATGTTTGCAGGATTTGTGTAATTCAACAGCATGGCGTTCGGCGCGTGTTTTTCCATGGCGTCGGCCAGCTTGTGAGCTTCCGGAACCGAGCGCATGGCGAAAAAGAATCCGCCCGGCCCGACTGTTTCCTGACCCGGAATGTAATATTCCAGAGGCAGCGTTTCGTCCTTCATGCGACACTCGAAACCGCCGGGACGCGAAGTATTGAGCACAAAATCCACTCCGCGCACCGCCTCGTTCAAATCCATAGTGGCGTTGACGGCAAAGCCTGCCGATGAAGCCTGCGCCATGCGACTGCACAGCCTGTGCGTTATCGCCAGATGCTCTTCGTGAATATCCATCAGCCGCACTTCCGACAGATTCAGTTTTTCGCGGTGATGTATCAGCGCCAGCATCAGGCCGGGCGTATAAGCGCTTCCGCCTCCGATGATTGTGAATATCTTTTTCACTTCCAGTCCTCCAGGTCTTTGAACATGGCGACATCCGGCACGACGCCGCCGCGAATGGTAATGATGCGAGATGCGACTTCATTAGCCAGAGACAGGCACTTTTCCGGCTCAAGGCCGCGCATGCGTCCGGTCAGAAATCCGGCGCAGAAAGCGTCGCCTGCTCCTGTGAAATCCAGCGGTTCAACTTTCAAGGCAGGAGCCGCTACACGCTGTCCGTCTATGACGGCGGCAGCGCCATCGGCTCCACAGGTTACTATGACATCGCGGGCGGCGTTTCCGGGCAGATTTTCTAGTGCGTTTTCCACACTGCCGCTGATTTCTCCGGCCTCCTTGTCGTTCAGAATAAATATGTCCCACGGCATGTCATGCAACGCCGCCGCATAGGCGAAATGTTCCGGGTTCCAGCTGCCGGAAACGCATATTTTCGCCCCGGCGGCTCTGGCGCGCGCCAGTCTGTCTTTAAAATTGAGCGCAAGATTGATTCCGGCGACATGAATGTAACGCGCCGGAGGGAACTCCGGGCAGTGTTCAAGCGCCTTGCGGTCTTCTTTGCTTATGAACGAGCGATCGTTCTCCCGATGCAGAACTATGGTTATGGCCGGGTTGTCAACCGCGGGCCATGTAAGAGTGTCGATGCTGCGCGACTTCAGAAATCCTTCGATGGCGAAGTCCGTAAGGCCATTGCCTCTGGGATACAGCAGAATGACTTTGCAGCCCAACGCATCTGCAACCGAACTGGTATTTAGCGCTCCGCCCAGACCGACGTGGATTTCGTCAAGAAACAGTTCCTCACCGGGCTGAGGGTTGCATTCTTCGCGCGGCCAGAACAACTCGAAAAATATATGGCCGATCACGCAGAGATCGTATTTTTCCTTAAACTGATTCATCTGTTTAAACTTCTCTATGCATGCAAAAGTACGAATTGGTACCAGTATTGAAATCCATCAATGAAGTTCGCCGCATACTACGACCCATGATGAAAATAGTCAATTTCTCTTTGAATCCGGCTTGAAATGCTGAGCAGGTAATGCCGCTGAACGGTTGTCGATTTTCTGCATTTCAATCTGCTGATTTATGGTAATCTTGCAAGTGAAAAATCAATGCTTATGTTACGGATGTCGGAGCAGGATATCCGTTTCTGGATGTACCCGAACAAAGGACGTATGGAAATGAAGCTCAATGGATATGGAATGGTTTATTTGATGCTGGCTGCTCTGCTGCTTTTTGCGGCCTGTTCCGATGATGACGGCGGCGGGGCAGGAGACGGCGACATCGACAATGTGGAGACTTCCGACGAAATCGAAAACGGCGAAGTCTCGGAAAACGGTTCTGACGGCGACATCGACGAAGCGGGTACTGAGGATGATTCTGAAGCGGGAGAATCATATACCGGCGCATTGCGTCTCAGGCATTATTTTCCGCCTACAACTCCAGCCGGTTCGGAATTGAACGAACAATTTGTCGCCGAAGGCGGAACTCCGCCTTATTCGGACTGGCGTGTCACTCTTGGAGAGCTTCCGGCAGGAACCGCACTTGATGCCGACAGCGGTGCATGGAGCGGGGTTCCAACCACTGAAGGCATCGCCTGGTTCGTATTATCGGTTAAAGACTCCGCCGGCGCGGAAGCTTCGGAGATGTACGGAATTCGTATCGGCGACCCGAACGTTGACGGTCCGCTCAAGACACTGGCCAAGGGCTATCAGGATGTTTACGAAGCACGTCATATGTGGCATGGCTTAAGCTACAGCGCCCGTAATCCCGACGATCCCAACGGCGATTATCAGCTTTCGTGCATGGGTGATGCCGCCTTTACTTCAGGTCAGTGTACCAGCGCCATGGCCTTCCGATACGGAGCTACACACAGTCAGGAGGCTTTTGACATGCTTAAGCAGCATATTGAAGGCTGGCGATTTTTTCAGGAACTGACGGGCGTAAAAGGGCTTATCGGGCGCAGCTATCTGCGGGCCGACGATCCTGTTGAAGACGGACAGTGGGACAAGCTGTATCCTGAGTCCGACAAATATTGCTATACCGAAGGCAAATACGCCGGATGGTGCTGGCGGGCCGACACCAGTCGTGATCAGGTGACCGGTGCTGTGTTGGGTGTATCTACTGCTTACGACATGATGGATGACGCGGAGATAAAACAGAAGGCCGCCGACTTTCTGGTTGATCTTGCCGATCATATAATCTACAACAATCTGCAGCTTGTCGATCCTGACGGAGCAGGCACCAAGTACGGTAATATAGACGGCAACAACTTCGAAGGCTGGCCGGTTGAAAACGGACTTAACGCCGTCTGCGCTCTGGCCTGGATAAAATCGGCCATTCATGCTTCCGGTGAGCAGCGCTTTGTTGATTTTTACAATACTCTGCTGGAAGAAAAGGAATACGCCCGCATCATGCGCGAGCATATGTGGGTATACAACGAATATGCGCCGCCGTACGAAAACAAATGGTACAACGCCTATATGGCTTTCGAGAATTTCTTTATTCTTACGCGTCTTGAAGAAGACCCGACTCTGCACGCAGAATTTTCGGAGATTTTCCGCGACACGCTGTGGCTGAACCTTGCAGACCCTACACCCAACCGTCGCGGAGTGAAAGAACACAACCCGGTAAAAACTCCATGGTATATCTACTCCACCGGAGACAGATACCCGGATGCTCTGTATTACGCGCTGTGGCAGTTGACGGTTTTCTCGCCTCCTCCGTTGCGCAATCGCTATATCCAGAACAGCATCGACCCGGAAATAGAAATCAACCCGGACCGCCCGAACGAAGCGCTTTATCCGCTTCCGTCCAACAAGCGCCTGGAAGACATGGTTATCTGGCACAAGAACCCCTACGAGCTTGACGGCGGTCAGGATAACGGCGAAGAGCGCACCGGCTGCGATTATCTGCTGCCTTACTGGATGGGCGTATATTACGGCTATGTGAACGAAGAATGGTAAGTCGAACGGGACAGGAGGAACAGCATGGATATTCCGTCTTTCACTTTTGATATCGGCGCTATGAAGCGCAGCGCCAGGAAGCCGGAAGAAGGCTTTCTTTATGATCTGCTGATTCTTGGCGGAGGGCCGGCGGCGATGTCGGCCACAATTTACGCCGCACGTAAAATGATGAAAATCGCCGTGCTTACAAAAGATTTCGGGGGCCAGATGGGCTACACTTCCGAAATCGAGAACTACATGGGTTTTCAATCAATCAGCGGCAGGGAGCTTACCGCAAGATTCAGAGATCACATCATGCAGTTTGACGTGCCGGTGCACGAAGGTGAAAAGGTCATACGGCTTGCGGCTGATGGTGAGGTTTACAGAGTGGTCATGGAATACGGCTCTGAATACAGGGGAAAAGCCGTAATTATCGCCACCGGAAAACGCGACCGCCATCTGAATGTGCCGGGAGAAGCAGAGCTTACCGGGCGTGGTGTGGCCTATTGCGCCACCTGCGACGCACCGTTTTTCAGGGATAAAAAAGTCGTCGTTGTCGGCGGCGGCAACAGCGCTCTCACTGCTGCGATTGATCTGCTCAAGGTAAACGCCTCGGTCGTGCTGCTCAATTTCGCCGAAGGCTGGCAGGCGGATGAAATCATGCTGAACAATGCCCGCCAGTATGGAGATAAGCTTTCATTGCTTGACATGCATCAGGTTCTTGAAATCAGGGGCGATCGGAAGGTCGAAGCTGTGCGCTTACTGGACAGGCGCAGCAACGGAGAGAAGGAAATAGCCGTTGACGGAGTTTTTGTGGAAATCGGTCTGCTTCCCAATTCCGACATCATAGACGAAGGACTGGTAAGGCTCAGTCCGTTGAAAGAAGTCGTTATAGATTGCGGCGCGCGCACCAGCCGTGAATTCATTTACGGTGCTGGTGACGTAACGACTGTGCCGTACAAGCAGATTATTATTTCGGCAGGCGAAGGGGCGAAAGCGGCTTTGTCCGCTTACGAAGACCTGACGAAAAAAGGGTTGATATAGCGCAGATAAATAAAGTGAAAGGGCAAAAAAATGAGCATGATTAAAGACTCTGATAAGGTTGAAATCAGAAAAATACTGGCGGCTCTCGAAAACGATGTGAAGATAGTTTTTTTCACACAGGAACATGAGTGTCAATACTGCATGCATACGCGTGAGCTTCTACAGGAGCTTGCTGAACTGTCGGACAGGCTGCATCTGGAAATTTACGATTTTGTGAAAGACGCCGACAGAGTGAAGAAATACGGCATCGACAAAATCCCGGCCATAGTGCTTGAAGGAGACCGCGATTACGGAATCCGTTTCTACGGGATTCCGGCTGGCTACGAGTTCAGCACTCTTCTTGAAGATATTCTGGATGTCGGTCGTCGCAATCCTGGTCTGGACTCGAAGATTCTGGCGGAACTTGCAAAAGTTGATAAGCCGGTTCACATGCAGGCCATGGTTTCGCCGACTTGTCCGTATTGTCCCGGCGCGGTGCGTATCGCTCATAAATTCGCGATGGCCAGCGAATTCATTACCGGCGACATGGTCGAAGTCTCCGAGTTCCCGCAGCTGGCAGTTAAATACGGTGTGCAGGGCGTGCCGGATACTGTAATCAACGAAGACTTCAAAGTAATCGGCGCCATGCCGGAAATGAGCTTCGTTAAGGAAGTGCTGAAGTCTATCGGTAAATAGTTGCAGTCTGTGCAGCAGAAATGCGGGCGCCTTCGGCGCCCGCATTTTTGTTTCTTCAGTTTGCGGCAGTTTCCGAATCTATCCAGTCGGCATATGGTTTGTGTGTCCAGAAGATCGGAATCGCGATGATCTCAGGGACTTCGTAGCTGTGCTCGGCGCGGACTTCGGCTTCGAGCTGTTCAAGCAGCACTGTGCGGGTTTTTATTATCAGCAGCAGTTCCTCAGCCTGATCGACCGCACCTTTCCATAAAAATGTGGAATTGAGGTCTTCGATTTCATTAACACAGGCAGCAAGTTTTTTTGACAGCAGCCGTTTTGTTATTCTTCCTGCTTCGTCCCGATTGGGAACTGTCACCATTACCATGCAATATCTGTCGTTTTTCATTCAGCCTCCTCCTTTGCCTTGTAAGTGCAGGCGTGTGATTCACTGCTGAAATATTCTTCCGACTCACGCGCCACTACTCCAGAGAGAAGAATAAGACCGACAAGATTCGGGAACGCCATAAGGCCGTTCATTATGTCTGAAAACGTCCAGACTACGGGCAGCGCCAGACTTGCTCCAAGCGGAACGGCCAGCGTGTAAATTATGCGGTAAACGAATACCGACCTGGCTCCGAAAAGATATTCTGTCGAACGGTCGCCATAGTAGCTCCATGAAATTATGGTCGAGAAGGCGAAGAAAACAATGCCGAAGCTTACGACGTATCTGCCGAATCCCGGCAGCGAGTCGTTGAAGGCGCGCGCCGAAAGAACAGCTCCCGTAAGCTGTTTGCCGGTTTCAGGATCGACTCCGGTCCACAGGCCGGAAACCAGTATTACTGCGGCGGTCATGCTGCATATGCAGATCGTGTCGATAAACGGCTCAAGCATGGCCACCATGCCTTCCCGCACCGGGTATTGGGTGCGGGCCGCTGCGTGAGCTATAGGCGACGAGCCCAGCCCGGCTTCGTTTGAGAAAAGGCCGCGCGCCACGCCGAAACGCATGGTTTGAGCGACCGTTGCGCCCAGAAAGCCCCCCGTTGCTGCTGTCGGCTGAAAAGCGTGTTTGAATATGAGCGCGAAGACTCCCGGCACCAGGTCGTAATTGATGAACAGAATTATCAGTGCACCAATGATATAGATGACGCACATGAACGGAACGATCATTGATGCAAAATTAGCGATGCGTTTGATTCCGCCAAGAATAACAAGGCCAACCAGAACTCCTATGACCAGTCCGGTTGCGACTTTTGGAATCCCGAATTCGGCCAGCGGCTCGGCAACTGAATTCGCCTGTACCATGTTGCCGATTCCGAAAGAAGCAGTCATGGCGAAGAATGCGAAAAGAACTCCCAGCCATTTCTGCCCCAGACCTTTTTCGAGGTAATACATCGGCCCGCCAGAAACGCTTCCGTCCGGGTTGATTTTTCTGTATTTCAGGGACAGCGTACAGCTTGTGAATTTTGTAGCCATTCCCAGAAATGCCGTCACCCACATCCAGAAAACCGCACCCGGCCCGCCAGCCGCTATGGCCGTTGCGACTCCTGCGATGTTGCCGGTTCCTACAGTGGCCGAAAGAGCAGTGGCAAGAGCCTGAAAATGCGTTATGTCTCCATCGTCTTCTGGGTTGTCGTATTTGCCGGAAATCATTTTCCAGGCGCAAGAAAAGCGCAGGAGCTGCACAAAATTGAATCTCAACGTAAGAAATATTCCGGTGCCGACCAGTAGTATTATTGTGAGAGGCCCCCAGACAAACGAGTCTATCGCATCGAGAATTTGCACAGCCAGATTCCTTTCGCTTCATTTACGGCATTCAATTATTTTTTACTACCATGTTCTTTTTTTCACAAGTCAAACCTGTACATCAATAAAAATAAAAAAGCCCCGCGCGAAGCGGCGGGGCCTAAGGGCAGCGCTACTGTCGTACTTACATGATCAGATCGAGGCAGTTCATATATATTCTGACGCAATCAACCTGTTCTTTTTCGAAGTCGATGGCCGCTTCGACGCATTCGATGATTTCCTTCATCTTTGCATCGCTTTCATCGCAGAGCATCAGGTTGCACCAGTCGCTGCATTCTTCCTCGCTGATCGTGCTGGTTTTCATACAAACTTTGTGATCCGGTTCCACAGCACCATAGCGGTATGCTGGCTGCATGCATTCGTATTCTTCGTTGTATGCTTTGCATTCATCGGTCGTCCGGCATTCTGGATGGCAGCTGCGGGCCAGGCAGTGCGTAAGCGTGCCGTCTTCCAGCGCCGGGCAGTCGGCGTCGGAATGGCACATCTGCGTGATGTTCTTCTCTGCACAGACATCGGCTCCGTCAATGATGCCGTCGCAGTTGTCGTCGCGTCCGTTGCAGGTTTCATCAGGCGGGGTTTCGCACAAGCCGCATATTTCACGGCCAGGAATGCAGTAGCCTGAAAACTCTGTGTACCCTTCAGGGCAGTCCATGCCTTCCTGGAGCGGTTCGATGCAGACGCTCAGCCCGACGGCAGGCAGCGACTGACAGACGCCGGAAGCGCACTGGGAATTGTCGGAGCATGTGTTGCCGGGGAGCTGATCACAGTTCATTTGTTTGTCCGGCATGTCATTGCATGTGTCGTTGGGAGCAAGGCACGATTCGCGATCGGGGCAGGCTGTGGGGTCGAGGGCCATTTTAACTGCGACGTAAGCGTCAACCAGGCCGTAGCCGTAATAAATGCTGTGACCTTCCGTGTCGTACTGTCCGCCCAGTATGTCGATTTTACGCGCCGAGCGCTTAAGAATGTCGCGCACGTCAGCAGCCGTGAGTTCCGGGTTGGCGGCAATGACAAGACCTATGACACCGCTTACGAACGGTGCGGCTGAACTGGTTCCGCCGAAAGTGCGCGTGTAGTTCTCGTCATCCGGCATGTCGCCGTATCCGCGCGCGGCGGTGGTGACGATGCCGTTGAGGCCGCCGTTGGAAGGGGCGCTGATATCGAGTTGCAGACCATAGGTGCTGTAAATGCTCTTGAGTCCCTGATCGTCAACGGCGCCGACTGCAACATTTGTTACGTATGCGGCGTATTCGTTGGCAGAAAGAGGTTGGTTGCCGTTTCCTGCTGCAAATACTATAAGTGTACCTTTACCTCCGCGTCCGTTGGTTTCGCAGTAATCGAAGGCGTCGGTGATGACGCTCGGCATGGCCGGGATGGTATAGTCGTCGTCCCAGATGTAAGGATCGCCGCCTGCCGGTCCCCAGCTGTTGTTGATTACCGCTGAGCCCTGATCGGCGAAAGCCTGGAATCGGCGGCCAACGTCTTCGTCCGTTATACCCGAAGAGCCCAGGCTGCCGGTTTCGGACAGCGCCTGCGAACAGCGCAGCGTGCAGTCGGGGCAGACGCCTGTTACGCCGATTTCATTGTTGCCCTGGGCTGCGGCCACTCCGGCCACGCTGGAACCGTGCCAGCCGAACAGGTCTTCCATGCGGGATTCCCAGTCTTCGGGAAATTCGATGGGTTCCTGCATCTTATTTATAAGGTCCGGATGTTTAAGATCGCAGCCGTCGTCGAAGATTCCGATTTCAACCGGAGCCGAGCCGTGAGCTTCGTCTGTAATGCCGGTGCTGAACGCCCATGCCTGCCAGACGCGACCGTCCACATTTGCGATGGAATCGTTCAGTCCGTCGTTTTTGAGGTGCCACTGCTGAGAATAGTATTCGTCGTTGGGGGCGTACATCGGTGCGTAATAGCGCACCATGTTCAATTCGGCCTTCATTTCTCCACCGAAATTCATCGCCTTGGCAATTTTAAGCGCCTCTACCGGAGTCGCGGCGTCGGCGAACCAGCGCGTCTTCGACCATTTTACGGGCTTTACGGATTTAAGGCCGTATGCCGCCAGTCTGGATTCGATTGTCGATTTTGAGGCTCTTACAGGAGTAATGACCAGCCTTTCGGTGGATGCAACGATTCTGCCGTTTGCGTCTTTAAATGTCGGCAGCAGTTCGACATTGTCGGCAAGTTTGTGCATGGCTTCCGGCGTGGTCAGACCGGAGGCGCGCAATCTGGCGTAAACGCCTTTTCCTTCAAGCTCGGCGCTTATGCCGAGTTCGTTCAGTGTTTGCGGAATGTCTATGGATGAAAGATTTCTAAGTACCACCACATCACGAGCCGCTTTGTAATGCGGCGGCGCAAGCAGGTCCAGGTCGGCGCCAAGCCAAGCCTGGGCGGACTGATCTTCGCTTAAGTATTCGGCTACGCAGGTACAGACGGCAGAACAGCTTAATGTAAGGCGCGGGTCTTTGAGCCAGTCGCCGCAGAACTTGATTGTTTCGCAGTCGTCCTGCGAAGTACAGCGGCGGAAATAATCGTCGGATGAGTTTTTGCCGCCGATGGGCAGATTGTCAGCCGAAGCGCAGAGGCTTACGCAATGGCTGTAATCTTCGATAAGGCTGTACTGCACTCCGAGATGTCCGCAGTCCAGCATTTTCTGACAGCCTTCTTCGCACGTAACGGATTCTTCGGGCAGATCGTCAACCGATCCGCGTCTGCCGTCCTGCCAGCAGTCTTCCGGGCAGGTTTCGCCGGATTCATCCTCATCGCAAACGCTGTTTCCGCAATTGTCTGTCGATTCTTCCTCGGCTTCGCCGTTTTCGGTTGTGTCTCCGTCTTCGTCTCCGGGGAGCAGCTCCATGTCGGCTTCGTCTTCCGCATCGCCATCTGGAGCATCGCTGTCAGAGCTTTCCGTGTCGCCGTCGATATCGCCGGAGCCGTCATCCGAAGTCGCGCAGGCTGAAAGCGCCAGCGTCAGCATCAGGGCAATTATCATAAGGGAGTCAATACAGCACTTTCTCATCTGCGATCCTTCTTCCTGAAGTTGAACCTTTTGTACGAAATTTTCAGAAAAACCTGTCTGACCTTTGTAGCGTCAGGCGGCGCGTTTGTCAATCGACATTATTAAGAGAGTCTTAAGCAGTTTGTTTGTCGCCGATGCGGCGGATGGCCCAGAGGATGTGTTCTTTAAGCATTTCATTGTTCCGATGCAGCAGCAGCGCTTTTTCCAGCAGTTCAAGCGCTGCCTCTTTGTTCGGTGAATGTGCGGCGACTATGGCACAGTTGCGCGCCATTGCAGAGTATCCGGCGCGGCGCAAAGGAGAACCGGCGAAGCGGGCGTTGAATGCTTCTTCGTCGCAGAGCAGAAATTTTTCAAGCTCAGTGTGCCGGGATTGAAAAATACCGCTGCATTCCGGCTCTGGAGTTACGGGAATATTCCGGTTGTACGGGCAGGCGTTCTGACAGGTGTCGCAACCAATGATCCAGTTATCACTCCACTTCTCGCGAACTTCCGGCGGGACAGCCGTTTTGTTCTCCACACTGTGAAATGATATGCAGTGTCGCGCGTCAAGTACGTATGCTTCACTCAGAGCACCAGCAGGGCATGCGTCCAGGCAGGCGCGGCAGTCGCCGCAATTGTGCGTACATGCTTCGTCGTGCTCAAGCGCAAGCTCTGTAACGATCTCTGCCAGAAAAATGAACGATCCCCAGACCGGATTTATGAGGCAGTTGTTCTTTCCGATAAATCCCAATCCTGCGGCCTGGGCGTAAGCTCTTTCCAACAGAGGGCCGTAATCGACGTAAATTCTGTTTCTTGCCGACGCCAGTTCCGGCGTGCGCCTGATAATTTCCTTCAGTTTCTTTTCAAGTATGTGGTGGTAGTCGCGACCGGTGGCGTAGCGGCTGATACGTCCGGCCAGTTCAGCTGAGTCGGGAGAATTGCATCCGGTGGAATAGGGCAGCCCGAAAACAATCACCGAGCGCGCTTCGGGCATGATTTCGAGTACAGAGCGGCGGCGTTGCGGATCGCGGCCCAGATATTCCATGTTTGCTAATGCACCAGACTCCAGCCACTTTCTGAATTTTTCATAATGCAACGTATCAAGCTGCGGCGAAGTGATTCCGCACAGCGGTAGATTCAGCTCCAAGGCAAGTTCTTTTATTCGTTGTTCAGTCTGCATCGTGCTTCAATGCCGCATTCCGGGTTCGCTGTAAAATTCTCGCAGCATTTCGGCAAGTTCATCCGGGCTTGCGCCATCCGGGCTGTTATTTATCAGAGGACCGCCCTGAAAAGCCGGGTTCAGATCGGCAGGAAGTTTGTCTCCAAGCAGGCCCTCTCTTACACAACGGTTGAAGAGCGCTGTTCCGGGAACCGGAACTGCATATTGAATCCAGGGGCGCGCTCCGTAATCGTTGTGCATGCGGCGGGCAAAATCGAAAGTCGCCTTCAGTTCTTCTCTGCTTTCTCCTGGAAGCCCGATTATGAAATGCATCGCCAGCGGCAGACCGATTCCCATGCAGGTTGCCGCAACGCGTTCCACGCTTTCAAGTTTGAGTTTTTTTCCGACCAGGCTGTCAAGCGCGTTCTGACTGCCGCATTCCGGTGAGATTGAAAGCAATGAGATGAGATTTTTCAATTTCTTTAGAGTTGCGAAATTCAGCAGGTCGGCGCGCAATCCGTTTGGAATTTCCAGCCTGAGTCTGAAATCTGCCAGTAACTCCAGAAATGTTTCGAAGTGCTGCTGGTTTGAGTTTGCAGATTCATCCAGAAGCAGTACGCGGCGGGCTGGTTTCAGTTCTGCAATACAGCGCAGCTGCCTTTCCAGTGTCACCGTGGAATACTCCCTCCAGCCAGCCGTTCGGGCTCTGGGTATGCTGCCGGAAGAACAGAAACTGCATCTGAATGGGCAACCGCGCGAAGTTTTGAAAGGTATGCAGTCGGCTCCGATATCGAAGGCATCGCTGCGTCCGGCGGTTTTGTAAAATTCTGCGGTAAAAGCCGAAAAAGCAGCCATGTCGGCGAAGGCATATGGATTGGATTGCAGTTCCGGCAGCTTGCTGACGGCGGTTCCGGTGATTATTTTCTGGTGTGGTGTTTTTCCGCCTTCTATGTCTTTCAGGAGTTCCGGCAATTGTTCTTCGGCTTCGAAAAGCAGAACATAATCCGCAATCGGTTTTTCTCGACTTCCGCCAGATAAAAAACCGTGCGCGTCCCATTGGATATAATTCATGCCGCCGGTGTAAAGATCGGCCAGAATAATTTTTGCGCCGGGATGGAGGCTGCGAATGCTCAGGCAGATGTTCATCAGGCTGCGTTTATCCGGTTCCTGAACCAGGTATTGGTTAGCATGCACCAGAGCCACATCGAAGTTGCTTCTGGAAAGATGTTTCTCGAATGAAGCAATGGGGATTCCGGCAGACAGGTAATCAGGGGTGCACTCCGACACAGTGCTTTCCACCTGGCAGAAAGCGTCCAGCACTTCGATTTCAAAACCGCAGTCACACAGATATGCCGCCGTATACCACAGTGAATATGCAGTGAAAGGCGGATAATCTATAAACTTCCTGTTGATCTTCTGCGGCGGATTTATGCACAGAATTTTCATCTATAAAGCCTGAATAATCCCGAATTATCAATACTGCCGCGACATGCTTATGAGAAGCATAACCGAAACAATGCTTATTGGAAAAAGTAAATCAGGACAGACCGTTTTCGCCTATGTGCAGGCGAGTTTGAACCTCTGCATCAGTTTGGAACGGTTTTGAAAAATTTACGACATCAATTCCTTCCTTGTCTTTTCCGAAAACATCGACAATGTTGTTCTGGTTAAGTACAAGTGTGATCTGCCTTCCGTATTTTTTGGAAAACGCGACTTTCCCGCTGTGCGGGCCTTCGCGGAAGCGAATTTCGGCGAAAGTCGCATCGTTCGAAGAGGTCAGGTCGTGATGGCAGACGGGGCATAGAAAATCTATAAGTTCGGATATGACCGGGTGAAAGTTTTCAGGAATCTCTGATGAATAATCTCCCAGCACCGGACTTAGAAGCACCATCGCTTTCTTGCCGGCTTTAGCGACGGTAAGTATTATTTTTTCCCCCGGATTCAGTATCGCTCCGCAATGCGGACACTCATAAATCTTTCCCATCACCATCCCCTTCTCTTCATTACCCATGTCATCATTGTATGCCAGTCTTTATACAGATCAAGCAAAATCGAATACTTTAAATATATTCGGAGTTTTTCCGTATCTGACTATAAAAATTGACGCTGATACCCTGCAATGGTAATCTTCGCACTAACCTGCTGCCGTCTTTTAAAAGAAAAGACAGGTATTTGTAACCGACAATCAAAAATGGATTCATATAATGCCGGAAGCAATAATTGCCGGGACTGGAGCCTATGTTCCAGCCAGAAAACTTACCAACGAAGACCTTGCGAAGTTAAATTTCGAGAATTCGCAGGGGGAAATTTATACGATCGAACCGGATGAAATATTTCAGAAAACCGGAATCCGCGAACGTCATCTTGCTGCGGAAGGTCAGACGACATCGGATATGGCGGCGCAGGCGGTAAAATCGGCCATCGGCAATGCCGGGCT
>JAKQSH010000461.1 GCA_029570245.1 Deltaproteobacteria bacterium
TCAGCAGACAGCCACCTTGAAAAACCTGAGCGCTGAATTCTTTGGCGTATGATTTTAATTGCATAAAAGCCAATAGGGAAATCTTTTTCATATAAAGTACATTCGGAAGAAATAATTTGTTCAGTCCGACTGTTTACATTATCCTACTGTATTGAGATTCCGGTCACTTCTGTTTATTTTTACATATTCGACAGAACCGGCAGAATCTGGAGCTGATTTTAATGGAGAAACAGACAATGAAAAAAATAATCCTCGCGACAATCATCGTATTCGTCGCAGGTCTGGCGGCTACCCGCTTTGTGTCCATACAGCACGAAACATCCTCCGGTATTTCAAGCGTCGGAGAATCAACGGCTTTCGCAAAAGTAAAAAATCAGGATTACGACCTGGCCTCGATAGTAATCCTCACCCGTGCTGTTTCATACATCAACAACTACTATTACGACCCCAAACGGCTGGTTCCAGATGAAATGTTTGAGGAATCTCTGCAGTCTATAGCCCGTGTCGTGCCTTCCATCATGGTGGATTTCGACAAAGAAAAACGCATCGTTTCGGTTATAATAGAAGACGACATGCGCAGCTTCGACTATTCTAAAATTGACACCGTATGGGACATACCCTACCTTATTGCAGACATTTTCGAGTTCATCCAGCCGCACATAAAAAACGACGACATAGACCCCAAAGATGTTGAATACGCTGCAATAAACGGCATGCTGGACGTGCTTGACCCGCACAGCCTGATGATGGCGCCCAAATTGTACTCGGAACTGAAGCTGAGCACTTCCGGCTCTTTCGGCGGTCTTGGCATCCAGATCGGCATCCGGGAAGGCAAACTTACCGTTATATCGCCAATCGAAGGCACTCCGGCATGGCGCGCCGGGATAAAAGCTCTTGATCAGATCGTGCGCATAAACGATCAGTCAACCGTCAACATGTCACTCGAAGAAGCGGTAGGGCTCATGCGCGGCGATCCGGGAACTCCCTGTAAAATCGCCATCATGCGCGAAGGACTTACCGAAGCGCGCACATACGAAATCATCCGCGACATCATAAAGGTTCAAAGTGTGGCGCACAAGCTCATGCCCGACCAGACCGCCTATATCCGACTGACGAATTTCCAGGCCAACACTGCCGACGACATGCGCAAAGCTCTGCTCGAAATGAAAAAACAGGGCGGAATCAAGCGCATAATTCTTGACCTGCGCGGCAATGCGGGCGGACTCCTTGATGCGGCAGTCAAAGTGGCCGACACTTTCCTTGATTCCGGCACAATAGTGAGTACAGTCGGAGCCAGCAACCAGATGAAAGACAGCCGCGACGCCAGTTTCCTTGGTACGGAAGAAAATCTGCCAATGGCGGTTCTGGTCGATTCGGCCTCGGCATCAGCGGCGGAAATCGTCGCCGGAGCGCTCAAAAACAACAACCGCGCAATTCTTATCGGAGACAAAACATTCGGCAAAGGTTCGGTTCAGATTCTCTACGACATGGACGACGGCTCGGCCTTGAAGCTCACTGTTGCCCAGTATCTGACTCCCGGCGACGTGTCCATTCAGTCGGTAGGTGTCATACCCGATTTGCAGTTGATGCCGATTTACATCGAAGACGACATGATCGACTTTTACAACAGCGATGAAATACGTCGCGAAAGCACACTGAAAAAACATCTGGTGCATGAGGCGACCATTGTCGAAAAGCCCTTCGACCTTATAGGATACCTCTATGTCAAAGAAAGAGACGATTTCAAGCCGGAGGAAGGCAAGAGCGAAAGCGCCTTTACCGAAGATTTCATTGCACAATTCGCATTCAGGCTTCTCAAGAACCTGGGCGACACCAGCCGCCGTGAAATAATGCTTCAAAAATCGGTAACTTACCTTAATGACGTAAGAAAAACAGAAGAAGACGCTGTAGAGAAAAAAATGGCGAAGTTCGGTATCGACTGGACAAGTGCAGCGGCGCCCAAAGATAAAACTCCGAAGGCCGAAATCAGCGTCAGGGTTAGCCCACAAGAAACAATGGCTGCCGGAGAAAAAGTGGAAATAACCGTAAGCGTCAAAAACACAGGAGATTCGGCCTTTTCAAGACTCTGGGCCAGTACGACTTCCGATTATTACCTTTTCGACGGCATGGAGTTTTTCTTCGGCAAAGTGCTGCCCGGACAGTCAAAAGAGTACACTTTCAAGCAGGAAGTTCCCAAAGACGCGCTTGACCGCATAGATGAGACCGAATTCAAATTCAAAGGCGATTACGACTACACGCCGGAAGCATTCAAGCACGAATTCAAAGTTTCGGCACTGCCGCGTCCTTCTTTTGCATTCAACTACCATATAATCGACGAAATCGGCAACGGTGACGGTCGAATTCAGAAAAACGAAACCGTTGAACTTGTGGTGGATGTCTTCAACGTCGGCGAAGGCACAGTCGAAGAAGGTCTGGCTCTGCTGCGCAACGAGGAAAACCTCAAAGGCGTTTTCATCACCGACGGGCGAGTTGATCTTGAGCCGATGGGACCGGAAGAATCCAGCGAAATCACATTCACATTCAAGGTCAAGCCGGAACAGGAAGAAGACATCCTGCCGATGCGCCTTTCTATTATGGACAACAAGATGCGCGAAGTTCTGTCCGAAGTGCTCTACTTCCGCATCGAAGCACCGCTGATTCTGAAACCCGCAGAAGAACAGAGCCTGGCTATAATACCGGCAGGAACTGCAATCTATGGTTCTACCGAAGAAAACGGCGCTCCAATGGTCAGCCGAACAGAAGCAGATGAAAAATTACCCATGCAGGCTGAAAGCGACAACTGGGTAAAGGTACAATATGCAGAAGATCACATAGGATGGATTCAGAAGGACGACAGTTTCCGTCAGACAAACACGGGAGAAATCGCTGAGTTGAAACCGGTCTACTCTCACAGACCGCCGGTAATCGAAGTAATGCAACCCACCCTGCCCTTCATAACCGACGCGGCGGAAATCAAACTTACCGGCCAGGCCAGTGATGAACAGAAAGTCAGCGACATATACATTCTCAACAACGATCAGAAGGCTTTTTACAAGTCCAATCAGAACAGCTCGAACATCAATTTCCTGGCATTCGATTCTAAGGTCAAACTTGAAGAGGGCATTAACCATATCGAAATAGTTGCAAGAGAAAGCAAAGACCTGTACAGCGTTAAAACGATCGTGGTTTTCAGAAAAAAAAGCGCCGACACGGCGACTGCCGAAGCAGAAAGAGGCCATCTGGACATGACAGACTGACGTAATGCCTGTCCCGACTGAGACAGCATCGGATTTTTTCCTTGATTAGCATTTTTTTAGTGGCCATAATGGAATTGATGCTTATCTTTTAATCAGGAAGTTGTATTTACCTGAGGATGTTTTTATTGCATGTGGAGCTTATGAATTGACCCTTTCCATCCTGCCTGGTCGAAAAACTGAATTAAAGCGGGATGTTTCTGGGGGCTGCGGCGCAAGCCCGGTCGTTTGTGGAATCTTCCGAAAGTCCTACCAACTTATCAACCCACAAAGGGGAGGAACGCAATGAATCTGAACATTCGATTCAAAGGTTTTGATTCCAGCGAGCAAATGAAGAATTACGTTGAAGAAAAAGTTGAAAAGCTGAATAAATTCATTCCGCCTACCGTTACTCTCACTGTAGCCCTGACCGATGAGGAACCGCGCAAAACGGCAGAATTCACTTTCCATCATCAGGGCATAAACTATGTCGCGAAACAGACCTGCGAGAACATGTTTCAGTCAATAGACGACTCCGTGGACAAGCTGGTAAGACAGCTTGAAAAGAACAAGAGCAAAAAAATCAACCGCTCCGATTCCATCAAAAACATCGAGCCGGAGCTGTAACAATTTAATATCGCAACAGAAAGCCCGCTTCAACCGAAGCGGGCTTTTTATACGCAGAAAATACGGTTTTTCAGCCAACCAGCGGCAACTTGCGACGATAGCTGGCGGCGGTGAGTTTCTCCTGCAGAGCGCCGGTTACGGCGTTGTACAAGGCGTCAATCTTCTCTTCCATGGTGTTAAGACCCTTGCAGACTTCTTCCGGGTAGATAGGATCGCAGACTTCGATTTCGGTTTTGGCCGGCAGCGGCAGATGGAAGAAGGGGCCGACCAGTATGCCCCATGGCAGAGCCAGCGACACGGCGCAGGTCTTGGAGCGGAAAAGCTTGTCGGTGTGTAAGAGCTTTGCCAGCTTTTCACCCTTGGAAAGAACAATAAAAGTTTCCTGACCGCCGATGCTGGCCAGTGGAACGATGGGAACATTGTGCTTGAGGGAAACTTTGGTAAAGCCCTTGTGTCCGCCGAAGTCAACCTTGAAACGGTCTTTAAATGTGCGGAAAGCCTCATAATTACCGCCGGGAAACACCAGCAGCTTGCGCCCGTTGGAAAGAATGGTGTCGGAACTTTCGTAGCTGGCACGCATGGCTCCACCCATCATAAGCAGATTTTTCACCAGCGGAATTGCCAGCATGGCATCGTGCGTCAGCGGATAAATCGGGTCGGCGCCGCCGGTTTTTGTGTACCATTCGGCCACAAAGAAAAACGGCTCAAGGAAAGTAATTCCGGCGTTGTGGTTGCCGACGATCATGGCCGGACCTTCGGGAATTTTTTCAAGCCCTTCGACTGTGTAACGGAAATAGAACTTTCCGAAAGCCTTGATCGGCTCAATTAATTCGTTCACCAGATCGGCGTCGAAGTTATTGATCGAATCCGGGTCGCATTTTTTTGTGACAAGCTTTTTGGCAGATTCAGGACTGAGTATTATTTTCATCGAGACACTCCTTTATTTTGCTGGCGGTAAGAGTGACCTTCTCGTCGCCGCCGACATAAAAATCCATATGCTGAAAACCGGCCAGAGACACCGGAGTAACTCCATCCGGGTACTGATTTTCGGGCGGAACCAGAAAATCACCGGCAGACTGAAGTGAAAGCTTTATCCAGTCTTTCTTCAAGGCGATTCTGTCGAGAATCGCTGCTCCGGGTTTTATGTCTCTGCAACAGGGAACCGCAACCTGAGCAAGCACGGCTACATCAGTACCCTTGAAAGGCGTACCCATGGTGATTACACCTTTAACAAGGTTAAGCACTTCCTTGCGGCCTTCTTTCTCGGCGATATCAAGAGCCAGCAGAGAAATCAGACCGCCGTTGCTGTGGCCGATAAGCCAGAGCGATTTGAGATTGCGCTCGGCCTTGGCCCACAGGATGTCTTTCAGCAGACTGCGGGCGCATTGCTCAAGCGGTGCCATATTAGCCAGCGGCCCGACATAATAGGGGAAATCGGCAGGGGCAACAACGTTGTATCCCATACCGTAAAGTTTTCGCATAAGCGGATTCATAACACTCGAAGTGCAGAAAGCTCCCGGCACGAACATAAGAGTCGCTCCCTTCTGATCCTGCGGAAATTTCAGCACTTTGTCGAATGTCGCCCTGGTCTGCAACGTCGAACCAACCAGGAAAGACGGCAGCCGTGAAATTCTTTGCATCAGATTCATAACACCCTACTCCTCAAGCAATTGATATTTCGGACGTTTTACTTACGCGTCGCCTGAAACCAGACTCATAACGCATAGCGTCAGTATATGCCATTTACGCAGCTTGTCAATCGGAAAAACGCTTGAATGCACTATTGTTTCGACAATGAACGGTATTTTATCGACTGATGGCGGCAATAAATATGCTTCAAATACTTGCCAAAGGACTGTGAGTGAATAAATTGTTCATGTACAAGAAAAAATTCTGTTCCTTATGAAAGCAAAATCAAAAAATTCTCCAATCAGGAGTTGTAAATAATGAGCGAAAATGTATTGCTGGCATTCGGACTTACTCTTTTTGCAGGTCTCTCAACCGGTATTGGAAGTGCTCTGGCTCTGATTTTCAACAAAACCAATAAAATATTCCTGTCGATGGCACTGGGATTTTCGGCAGGAGTGATGATTTACGTCAGCTTCGTTGAAATTCTTCACAAGGCCCGTGTCGCCCTTACCGATGTTTACGGAGACGAGCCGGGGGCGTGGTTGACGGTGGCGTCGTTTTTCGGCGGAATAGCAATCATCGCACTGATAGACCGCTTCATTCCATCGTATGAAAACCCGCACGAAGCACACCTCATAGAAGAAATGGAAGGAAATTCCGAAGCGGCAAGAAAGAAAAGCAACGAAAAGAAACTCATGCGCATGGGCCTTTTTACAGCTCTG
>JAKQSH010000483.1 GCA_029570245.1 Deltaproteobacteria bacterium
ACGATTTCAACAATCTGCTTACCGGCATTTCCGGCAACGTCGAACTGGCGCTTATGGACATGCCAGAAAGCGATCCTCTGCACGAGGCGCTGCGCGAAATAAACGAGGGCGCCGAGCGCGCGGCTTCGCTCACCCGCCAGCTGCTGGCCTTCGGGCGCAAGCAGATCATCGAACCGAAAGTGCTGAGTGTCAACACGCTGCTGTCCAATCTTGAGCGCATGTTGGGGCGCATAATCGGCGAGGACATAAAAATAAACTGGCTGCTGAAATCCGATCTCTGGTCGGCGCTTATCGACCCCGGACAGATCGAGCAGGTGGTGGTCAACATGGTGATAAACTCGCGCGACGCCATGCCCGACGGCGGAACGATAACCATCGAAACCGAAAACGTCACGCTTGGCGAAGATTATGTGAACCGCAAACCATACGTCAAAGGCGGCGAGTACGTCATGCTGGCCGTAAGCGATACCGGATGCGGCATGGACGAGTCCACACGCTCCAGGATTTTCGAGCCGTTCTTCACCACCAAACCCGAAGGCGCCGGTACTGGCCTGGGTCTGGCCACATCATACGGAATAATCAAGCAGCATAACGGCAGCATCGAAGTTTATTCCGAGCCGGGTCGGGGCAGCACCTTCAAAGTTTATCTGCCGCGCGTCAAAACCCAGGCCGAAAAGGAATATGTGGAACGCCGTTCGCCTGAAATGCCCGGCGGCAGCGAGACAGTGCTGGTTGTGGAGGACGAAGAGATAGTTCGCAACGTGGCGTTGCGCATACTGAGTCGTCTGGGTTACAGGCTTCTATGGGCGTCAAACGGGCAGGATGCGCTGAAAATCGCTGAAAAACATCCTGGAGGCATTGATCTGCTTATGACCGACGTGGTCATGCCGCGCATGAACGGGCGAGAACTCTCGGAGCATTTCACCAGGTTGTTCCCCGGCATAAAAGTGCTGTTCACTTCGGGGTATACCGAAAACGTCATTGCACATCACGGGGTGCTCGACAAAGGCGTCAATTTCATCGGCAAGCCTTACACGCCGCAATCTCTGGCGGCGAGGGTGCGCAAAGTTCTTGACGGCGAATAGGCCGTCGGGCCGGTGCAGCATATCAAAAAGCACCAGGACCCATAAAAGCAAGCGGGCCGGGATGAAATCCCGGCCCGCAGTGTATGGCGAAAGAGTCAGTCCGGCCCGTTTCATTTTTCTTGTCTGCTTATTCTTCTTATCATAAAAGCCAGCAGCAGCAGCGCCGCAAGTCGCATGCCGTCAGAGAAATCCGTCATGGACGAGCAGCCGCCCGCTTCTTCGTCGTTTCCGCCTGAAGCCGACAGGTCGGAGATTCTGAAATGGTCTATGGCACCCATGCGGGCGCGCGTCATTTCGATTTCGAAATAATCTTCTTTTTTCGATTCAAGCAGTTCCGTATTGCCGGACGAATCCACTGCCGAAACGAACCCAAGTCCCGGCACAAGGCCCGGCATGGTGACGATGATTCTGGGCGCGTCCACTTCGCCGTATGGGTCGCTCAAGCGCAGCGTGTAATCGGATGTCTCTGAAAGCGGTCGTCCGTCAAGGCTGCTTATTTCGAGCCACGGTTGCTTGAGATCGCCGGTTTCGACGCTTATGAACAGTGCGTCGTCGGACAGGCGGCGCATTTCTCTTATGAAGCCTGCAACGTGAATATCGCCCGGCATCAGATAGCGTTCGCGCTGGTAACGTTCGTAAAGCAGTTGCAGCACGACGGAGGCGGACATGCCGTACTGGAAAGGTGACGGCTCACCGACGCCGCCGTTCTCGCGATAGTCTTCTCTGTTGTACGATCCCGGCGCCCAGCCGATTGCGCCGCTTTCTGCGTCGTATGCGTCGAAAATCCCGCCTTCGGAAGCCTGCATTATCAGCGCCAGAGTGCCTTCCTTCAACTCTTCGGCTTTATCGGCGTAACCGTAGCGCCACAGCGCTTTTACTGCAGTGTAATTCAGCAGCGGCCAAATCTGGCCCTGACGGTAATAGCCGTCCTGGAGGCTGTCGAACTGCGGTGAATTGTAAGCCATGGTGGGCATGGGCCAGCGAGTCGGCGTGTCGTCGTTCCACGAACCCCAGAAGCTTGCAGGATTTGTAAGTGTCTGCACCGCGCTGGAAATATGGAATGGGTTGTGACTTGCCCCTGCTGCCAGCGGCCAGGCGATGACCGGAGTCGATGCGCCGGAGAATACATATCTGTCGCCGTCCCAGCTGCGGTCGTCCCATGCCCGCATGGCCGGGTTCCACAGACCGTCTTCAATGCGCTGTTCCAGTTCGTATGCCTTCTTTTCCCAGATTTCCTTTTCTTCTATCGGCCTGCCCAGAATCTGCGCCAGACGCGCCATGGAGCGCATGTACTCGAACAGCATCGAATTCAGATCGACGGCTTCCGTCAGTCCGTTGCCGAATTGTTCGCAGACGTTTGTGCCGTCGAGTGCGCATCCGTAACGCGGAGAATCGCCCCAGCCGGCCTCTTCAGCGCTTGCGTATTCGTAAAGTCCGTTGCCGCCGGAAAGCGACGAATCGAGGTCACGGTCACGCCGGTTGAGCCAGAATGAAAGATGTTTTTCTGCGGCGGAATACATTGCCGAAAGCCAGTCTTTGTCCCAGCCGCCGTCTGCGTAATAAACCTGTTCGATTATCCAGCCGATTTCCGGCGGGGCGCTGAAGGGTTGCGTTTCGCCGTAGTCCGAAGAGTCATCACCGATACGCGCGGGCAGCATGCCGTCGATTTCACGCACGCTGCTTTCCTGACGCGAGAAGAGATAAGTCAACACGTCTTTGGCGGACTGCGAATCGAATTCGGCCAGGCCGGCGGCCTGAATGGCTGCGTGCCATGGGCGCATATCGTTATGGTAGACCTTGGCGGGCAGTGAAGCCAGTTTGCCGGTTTCGAGCGTGGGTGCGTATAGATTATGCACCAGAGCAGTCTGCGCCAGCCGCGCCAGCTGTTTGTATTTTTCGTCGGCCATGTGAATTGTGCCCAGCGACTGCTGCATGAAACTCCAGCGCGCCTTGAGTTCGGCAACTTTTTCGCGCGCGTCCATGCCGGAAAGCTCGTCCAGCGCCACCTGAAGTTTGCTGTCGAGTTCGTCTGATGAAACGGTGGAGCCGTCGGAGGCATCGGCCAGCTTGCGCCCGTATGCGATTATGAACACCAGTTCCAGACCGCCGGAGTTCTTAAGTTCAATCTCCGAGCTTTCGAGCCAGGCCGTGCCGTTTTTCTGCTGGTTGCGTATGTTTTCGATGTGCGCGCCGCCGCCTGAAAAATTGAGCAGGGCGATTTTGCGCAGAAAATGAAAGCGCAGTCCGTTGCGTCCGTCGTTGCAGTCGTAAATGAATCTCCCGCTTTCTTTCTCTTCGAGGTTGCAGGAGTCGTTTTCTTTAGAGGCCAGATAAGTCGTTTCGAGATTGTCGTCCGCATCCGAAAAGAAATTGAGCCTGATTCTGAAAAGCGCATCGCTTTCGCCGCTGTTGACGAATTTCATGCGCAGCATGAGCACGTCTTCGGACATGAAAATCGTTTGAGAAGTCGCCCTGACATTTCCGAAAGCCACGGATTCTTCCCAACCCCAGGGCATGAAATTGATGCTGCGTCCCTCCGGTTCCGGCAGACCCTCCAGACTGACGTATGACTGGTCCCACTGGCGGCTCATGTAAGACTGCGCCCAGCAGGCATAATGCGCCATGTTGAGGAAATTGTCGAAAAGAACCGGCTCTCCCGAAACGCGTTCGAAGTCCAGCCGTACGCTGGCCTTCACACCCGCATGCGATGCGAAATCGGACAGAGGCGAACCCGTGGTGAGGTCTTCAATGAAATACGGCCAGCCCGCGACCGGCACCGGCGAATCATCGGGCAGTTCTACGTGAAACCAGCCCGATGAAGCCCATACCTGCGTGGAAAAAAGCCACAGCGCCGCCGCGCTCAAAGCGGACAGCAATTTTTTTCCGCTCCTCATGCCGGTTTCTCCCTGCTTAAAAGTTGTGCAATATTTGTGTTTACGTCGCCGGTTTTCACAGCATGGAACCGATGATAGCCATTACGGCCAGTCCGGCAGAAGCGAAACCGATGAGTCCTACCAGTATGCTTTCCATGTTTTTTCTCCTTCATGCAGTTCGGTAAGGGACGAAAAACATCCGCCCCGGCTTTATACTTTTATAAGTATACTATATTTGATGTATTTTTTCAAGTAGGATATTGGCGCACAAATCATACCTTTCGTTCCTTTTTTATACATTTAAACACCTTTAAGATTGCAGACAAGAGCTTCAAATCTTCATTCGAGCCAAAGCGGGAATGATGGTAGATTACATGGCTGCTGCGTATAATCTTGATATCGACAGACGAGTCTCGTATAATCAATATAAATATTCTGCGGCATTATTCTGTTCTGAAAATATAAAACGGCGCTGTTGCATCGGCTTCAGCCCGTCGGATTTAAGGCCGGGTCGGTTTATCGCCTGTTCAGGCGTGAAGTCGGGTAAGAAAACATGTCAAACAATTCGAATGGAGAAGGCAAAATGAAAAAGGTTCTGTTTGTTTCGCTTATGTTGCTGCTCTCAGCTTTCGTGCTGCAATCCTGCGGCGGGGACGATGATGAAGGCTGCGAAGCCTACGACAATCAGCTCGACTGTGAAGCCGACACGCTGTGTATCTGGGATGCCACTGAGTCCGTTTGCCTGGCTGCCGAAAGTGGCGAGGGCGAAGGCGAGGGCGAGGGCGAGGGGGAAGGCGAAGGCGAGGGTGAAGGCGAGCCGGTGGAATGTCCGGCCACCATCACCAACAACTTCGGCGGCAAGATGACAGATAACTGTGATGTCGAAGTCGGAATCTGCAACAACGGCGTTTTTGTGGGCGATCAGGAATGGTATCCCTGTGTAAACGACCCGGACTGCTGCTGCGACGACAGCGCGCCCGTTTTTGACGATGTTTACGCCTGCGTATATGATTCTTGCGGTCAGGACGGATACTGCGATGCCGGTTGTTCTTCCATAGACCCGGACTGCTGAAATACGAACTTTGTTTCTGTTGGAAAACGGAGACACACATGTCTCCGTTTTTCATTTTTCAGAATAATGATTTTTAAGCGGTGTTTGTTACATTTTTGTTAATGCCGGCATAAGCGCTTGCGCTCTCTACAAAAAAAGTATGTAATTATGGAAAACACTGGAAAAGGCGTCTGAGATGAATTTTTCTGAAATACAGATCGGTCAGACGGCGACGCTTGTTAAAACCATGAGCGATCACGTCGTTCGCGCCTTCGCCGATGCCACCGGCGACCACAACCCGGTTCACCTCGATGAAGAATACGCCCGCGCCACATATTTCAAAGGCCGCATCGCACACGGAATGCTGGTGGCCGGCATGTTTTCGAATATCCTCGGCACCGAACTTCCGGGAGCTGGAACCATTTATCTTAAGCAGGAATTGAATTTCCGCGCTCCGGTGCGCGTCGGCGACACGGTGCGGGCCGAAGTGCGCGTGCTGGAAAAGCGCGACGATAAAAGGCTTCTTAAACTTGAAACCAGAGCTTTCAACCAGAGTGAGGAACTGGTGGTGGACGGTTTTGCGCTGGTAATGGTTTTTGGTGATGAATCTTCAGCTTAAAATCTGCCGGGGATGGGGGAAAGCAGGCCATGAGGGAAGCGAGGCTGTATGAGAAACTGCAGGGAGCAAAAGTAAGATGCTTTCTGTGCGCCCACAGATGCGTTATCGCTGACGGCTCAGGCGGTCTGTGTGGCGTGCGCCGCAATCAGGGCGGAATTCTGTATGCCGCCACATACGAGCGCGTTATTTCAGCCAATCCTGATCCAATAGAGAAAAAACCATTGTATCATTATAAACCCGGCACATGGAGCATGTCGGTTGCAACCGTGGGCTGTAATTTCACCTGCGATTTCTGTCAGAACCATTCCATTTCACAATTGCTCAAAGACAATCCGGGCCAGAGTATTCCCGGCGGTCAGCTTGAGGCATCGCGCATTGTAAAAGAAGCCCGCAGGCACGGCTGCGAAACCATTTCTTTTACTTATACCGAACCTACGGTGTTTTATGAACTGGCTTTCGACACTGCTGCAGAGGCGGCCAGATTAGGCATCGACTCCATTTTCGTCACCAATGGTTACATGACTTCCGAAATGCTGGATGACTTCAGGCCGTTACTGAAAGCCGCCAATATTGACCTGAAATCCTTTTCCGATTCCACATATCGCAAAGTATGCGGCGGCAGTCTGCAACCGGTTCTTGACTCAATCATAAAAATGCATCAGCAGGGCATCTGGATTGAAATCACCACGCTTTTGATTCCGGGACTTAACGACAGCCGCGAAGAACTTATGCAGCTGGCCTCATTCATAGCCGGTGTCGATAGAGATATTCCCTGGCACATTTCAGCCTTTCATCCCGATTATCGCATGCTGGATCGCGGACGCACCACGCTTGAAAGTCTGCACAGCGCCTGGCGCATCGGGCAGAGCGCCGGATTGCGCTATGTATATACCGGGAATATTCCCGGCTCCGGCTACGAGTCAACACGCTGTCCGTCCTGCGGAGCTGTTGTGATCTCACGCTACGGCTTCGATTCCCACAGGACCGGCCTTAAGGGCGACCGCTGTGCTGGCTGCGGGGCACAGATTTCCGGCGTCTTCTGATTGCAGAGAAAAAAATCACGATAAAAATGCAATTCGTTTGAATTTCAGGCATAAAAAAAGCCAGGATAAACCTGGCTCACAACCGCTCTGCCACTTGGGGGGGACGGTGGGACTCTAAAGCGGCTGCATCTTCAATCTATGAATATTGACCTTAATTGTCAATACTAAAAATGCATTAATTTTCATTTTTTCCATAAAGTCACCAAGGTGTCTTTTTTAACCGAAATTTTATCAATCATTTCAAGCGGATGCTTTACAGCCGCTCCCGGATGCAGACGCCCGATCTGCATTGCGCAGGCTGAACACTCGGTAATGACAGGCAGATTGTGTGCCTCGATTTCTTTTTTCAGGTCTATTCCCATTGCAAGGGAATCACTGCGGCGTGAGCGGTTCATTCCCCAGGTTCCAGCCATGCCGCAACAGCCGGAAGCGGCTTCGATAACCTTGACGCAGCCGCTTTTATTAAACATGCTTACGAATGGACTTCCGATTCCGAGCGCCTTTAGATGACAGGGCGAATGGTGCAGAAATGCAGATTCTTCATAAGTTTCAATTATTTTTTCAATAAGGAAAAATTTACTTATAAACTCTCCGGCATCCAGAGTTGTTCCGGCAAGCCTGGCTGAACCTTCGCCGGGAACAAGCAACGGCCATTCGTTGCGGATGGCCAGAGCAGCGGACGGTTCCAGGCAGACGAGCGGGACTCCTTCATTGCCGACGATTTCGCTTATTTCTGCAATCTGCCTTTTAATTTCGAGCGCGGCTCTTGCAGTGTCGCCTGCACCCAGAGTTGGAAGCATGGAGCAACCTTCATAAATCCCGATTTTTACGCCTGCGTTTTCGAGCATGCGGCAGAAAGCCTTGAGCGGAGCCTGGTTCTGATAGAGCAGGGCGTAATCGGGATAAAGCAGCACGCGCGGGGCGTCTGAAGACAAGCCGTGTTTGCCGAAGTTTTTCCGCATCGGAGCGCTGAAGAGCGGCATTTTTATGTCCGCGTCGAAATCAGTCATTTTTTCTGCGACTTTGCGCAGAAAACTATTGTTTGCAAAAAGATTCGACAGCGGCGCGCAGGTAGCTGAAATTTTCAGCAGGCGGTCAGCTTCTGCTGGAATGCGCCGAGCTTTTTCGATTCCGCCGATTTCAGCCTGGCGGATTTTAAGTTCCAGCATGAGCGCCGGAATATCCACGCCTGAGGGGCATTCCGTCTGACATGATTTGCAGTTCAGGCAGTTCGAAACGACACGTTTTGCGCTGTCGGAAACAATATCAGCCTGTGAAAGCTGCCCGTATGTGAAAAGTCTCACAAGGTTTCCGCGGGCGCGCGGCGAATCCAGCTCGGAGCGCGAATGCGAATATGAAGGGCAGGGGCGCTGAACGCCGTAGCTGTTGCGGCAGGCGGCGCAGCCGTGGCAGGCGGCGGCTTCACGCGCCAGTCCGTGTGCGTGTGCCAGACGCTCTTTTGCCGCATCATCTGGTGAAAGTCCGGCCAGACGTGTGTTTTCGTGCACCATGTGTTTTTCCGGCATGAAAACTTTGCGTCCCGGATTGAACAGGTTCTGCGGGTCGAAAAGCCGCTTGATTTCCTCGAAGGCCGTGTAAAGCTGCGGATACTGCATGCGCAGGTAGGGACTGCGCGAAAAGCCGTCGGCGTGTTCGGCTGAAATCGCTCCGCCAAGTGCGATAAGCTCTGCGTAAAAATCGCGGGCGGTTTCTTCAAGCCCCGAAACTTCATCGGCGCTGTAAAGATCGACGAATACTTTGGTGTGCAGCACGCCCGAACCGGCATGTCCGAAAGTCGCCCAGCCGTATCCGTGCCGTGCAAAAACTTCCTTCTGAATTTCGAACCAGCGCCGCAGAGCATTAAACGGCACCGCCGTATCTTCCACAAAACTTATGGCGCGCTTCGATCCGGGCTGGTTGAGAATAAGCGCCTCGGCTTCTTTGCGCAGACGCCACAACTGTGCTTTCTCGTCTTCGTCTTCAGCCCGGCGGATTTCGAGCGCCGCATTTTTCACGGCGTTAACTGCTGTGACGGCTGCGGCTTCAGTTTCTCTTTCCGACCCGGCCCACTCCACGTAAAGCACCGCCGCGCAGTCGGGCGGCATTTCAAGGGCGGCAGGCATGCCGTGCGCGCGCGCCATGTTTATTACATTGCCGTCCAGAATTTCCAGCGCCGACGGCTTGTGCCGCATAAGTTCCGCAACGGCATCGCAGGCCGACTGCATGTCGGAGAAAACCAGGCGCAGCAACCGAACCTGCTCCGGTATGCGCACCAGATTGAGGCGCGCCGCAGTAATCAGCGCCAGCGTGCCTTCCGAGCCGCAGATCAGCGGCAGGATGTTCAATTCTGCACCGTTTTCGGAAACCCCACGCAGATTGTATCCGGCGCGGTTGCGTTCCATTGCAGGATATTCATTGAAATGACGGCGGTATTTTTCGATTATGCCCGGCAGTTCGCGCCGGATGCGATCGGCAGCGACACCGTTTCCGAGCAGTTCCCTGCCGGTTGCCGTCGCCGGGGAAGCATCGGACAGCAACAGCTGGAGTTCCTGCACATGGTCGCCGACATAACCGTAAAGCAGCGAGTGCGCCCCGGTGGAATTGTTGGCTATTATGCCGCCGATTGTTGCACGGTTGCCCGACGACGGATCGGGACCGAAAACCAGCCCATGCGGCTTTAAAAAGGTGTTCAGTTCCAGAAGTGTCAGGCCTGGCTCCACCAGCACGCTGAGGTTTTCGGGGCTGAATTCGAGAATGCGGCGGAAGTTGCGCTGCATGTCCAGCACCAGCCCCGGCCCCAGAGACTCACCGGCAAGCCCGGTAGCTGCTCCGCGTGCATGCAGCGATATGCCCCGTTCGGATGCCAGTTTCACCAGTGCGGCGACTTCGGTGACGGCGGCAGGTTCCACCGCCATCAACGGCGTAAGCTGATAAATCGAAGCATCGGTGGAAAAAAGCAGCCGCCCGACGCGGTCGGCATGAATTTCACCTGAAACTGCTGCTTTCACATCCTCAAGCAGTCCGATCGGAAGCGGGTGAACTTCCCTCACTTTTCGGCCTTTTTTTCTTCGGCTGCGTTGGCTCTGGCAATACGCTGCCCGACCCAGGCCACGAACATTTCGGTACGGGCGCGCAGCCTTTTAAGTTGCAGTTCTTCGGCTGCGGCGTCTTTTGCGGCGTCGCCGGTGGCGCGGTAGCCGATCTGGTGACCGTTGATGAGGGCCACATAGAATTTATCGAAAAGACAGTACTGCTCCAGCAGCGCCAGCTCGGCCAGCGACATTTTCTGCGGGTCTTTTTCTGTGAAGAAATATCCGAAACGCCCGAATCCGGCGCGTTCATTGCTGGCCTGGCGCGGCTTCTCGTAGTCGTCTTCGGTAATGTAAAAATAGCCGGTTTCGCGGCTGCGGTCGTAGCCGTCAAGCTGCACCTGCAATTTGCCGAAGTCGAACTGGTAGTTTTTCTGAAGTTTTACGCCGTAACGGACAAAAACCTCTTCTATGACTGCACGGGCCTTTTCTTCCGGCACCAGCACCCAGTCGGGGTACGGGTTGAGGCTTTCCATGCGGCCATTCTGCGGGAAATCACCCTGAGAAATGCTGAAAGTATTAATGAAAACGCCTTTGCCTTCGTCAACGAAAAACGGCATTTCAGGTCTGGGCTTTTCTTTTTCAGCGGCGCAGGCTGCCAGAAACAGAAACGAGATACATGTCAGCAGTATGAATTTTTCAGTCATGGAATACTTCTTCAGTGGCTTTCACCTGCCCCGTGTTCTTCAAATTTCCTCTCTCCACAATGGAAAAAGAAAAGGTGGGGCGCGGCGGTCATTCGCTTTCCGATATTTCGCCTTCCTGGTTTTCGGATTCAGTGTTTTCTGTCGATTCCGTGCCTTCCAGATCACCTTCCGTTTCGCCGTCGTTTTCGGCGGCTTCCGAACTTTCACCGTCTTCATGCTCTGAAGTTTCGGCTGTTTCGGGGTGCTCGTAGCCTTCCGGCAGGTCCGGGTCGGGCTCCTCCTCGTCGTATTCCGGCAGTTCAACGTCAAGATCGTAGTCGCCCGGATGCGGCGAAGACGTGTACGAATTTATGCAGCCCACCGCAAAGACGGCGAAAAGCAGCAGCAGAAGAAATGACGGGCGCGGTATCATCGACATGGCGTCTCCTCTTTCAGACAGTTAAAATACACCTGCCGGGCGCTTCAGGCAAGAGAGATGCACACGAACTCTTATTCATTATTCGGCAATAACTTGCATTCCTTTAAAAGAAGGGATACTGAATTTGAACGGCATTTTCAGGAAGGAAGTCGAAACATGGCGAAACGCATCGTTTTTCTCGACCGCGACGGAGTCATAAACCGCAACGCGCCGGAAGGCGAATACATCATCCGCAACGAGCAGATGATACTGCTGCCGGGTGCGGCTCAGGCCGTAAAGCGTTTGAACGAACTCGGTTTCGCGGTAATCGTCGTCACAAATCAGCGTTGTGTGTCGATGGGACAGATAAGTGAAAAAGGCGTTGACAGCCTGCACGAATACATGCTCGGACTTCTGTCCGCCGAAGGTGCGCGCATTGACGACATTTTCTATTGCCCGCATTCGCTGGAAGACAAATGCTTCTGCCGCAAACCGCAACCCGGAATGCTGCTGGCCGGTCTGCAGAAATTCAAAGCCGAAGCCGCCGACTGCTTTATGGTGGGCGACAGCTACCGCGACATAAAGGCAGGTCGTCTGCTGGGAGTGCCGACAATACTGGTCGGCTGGAAGCCGGGCGACGACCCGCTGCACTCGCAATGGCAGGCCGCCGACCTGGCCGGAGCAGTGGATATAATTGAGCGTGAAAGCGGCGTGAAATCTAAGTAAAAAAGGCGGTCAATCGACCGCCTTTTCAATTGTGATTTTATCCGTTCAGCAGGATTTCCTGCTTCTCATTCTTAATCCGCCGAGGGCCAGCAGCATCAGCAGCCAGGCCGGGGAATTCGAAGTTGACTGGCAGCTCACCCCGTCACCATCGCCGGTGTCGCCGTCGGCTTCGCCCTCGCCTTCGCCCTCGCCTTCACCTTCACCTTCGCCCTCGCCTTCACCTTCGCCCTCGCCTTCGCCCTCGCCTTCACCTTCGCCCTCGCCTTCACCTTCGCCTTCACCTTCGCCCTCGCCTTCACCTTCGCCCTCGCCTTCACCCTCACCTTCACCCTCACCCTCGCCCTCACCCTCGCCCTCACCCTCGCCGCCGGACTGACAGACACCTTCGACGCAGTTTTCGCCGCTGTCGCAATCGCCACAGCTGCCGCCGCAGGAGTCATCGCCGCATTCGAGTCCGTCACACAGCGGTTGACAGACGCAGACGAAGTCAACGCAGACGTTGTTGTATTCGCTTGTGTCGCATTCGCCGCAATTGCCGCCGCAGCCGTCGTCGCCGCATTCCTTGTCGGTGCAATCCGGGATGCAGTTGCAGATTCCGCTCTGGCACTCTTCGTTCGCTTCGCATTCGCCGCAGCTGCCGCCGCAGCCGTCGTCGCCGCATTCGGCGCGCCTGCAATCGGGAACGCACACGCATGAGCCGGACTGGCACTCCTCGTTTTCATCACAGAAACCGCAGACGCCGTTGCAGCCGTCATCGCCGCATTCCTTGCCTTCGCAGTCTTCGGGGCAATCTACGCACAGACTGTTTTCATTGTCGCACATGAGGCCCGCACCGCATTCGCCGCATTCGCCGCCGCAGCCGTCGTCACCGCATTCCTTGCCGTCGCACTGCGGTATGCAGCTGAGACACTGGCCGTCTGAGCAGGTTTCTCCATCGCCGCAGCTGCCGCAGACATCGCCGCAGCCGTTGCCGCCGCACTCTTTACCGGCGCAGTTGGCTGCTATGCATTCGCCGACACAGATGTAGTCCCATTCGTTTGTGCAGCACCACGAGTCGCCGGCACATACTGCGTTCTGGCAGGCGCAGTTATCGCAGCCTGGAGAAGAACTTTCTTCGCAGCCGCCGCCGTACTCCAGGCAGACGCCGTTCTGGCAGACTTCATCTTCGGTGCATTCGCCGCATTCGCCGCCGCAGCCGTCGTCACCGCAGTTTTTGCCGTCACACTTCGGCTGGCAGGCCAGCGTGGTGAACTGATACAGCGCGCCGCCGTTGTCGTCGGTGATCTGATTGCCTACCGAGTCGGCGCTGACGATATAGTAGTTGTATGTCGTTTCCTGATCGAGATTTTCGATGGTGACGGAATGCTCTGTGACAAGATCGTCGTTGCCGGATATGTCGGCGCGCGACGGCATGTAAATCCACGAGGTTGAAGGCTCGTCGCTGGTCCAGCTGATGACCGCGCTGAAATCGGACGGTACGGCGCTGATGCCGTCTATGGATGGCGCCTGACAGTCGATTTCGGCTGACAGTTCCGCGAAGCTGCCGGAGCCGTCGCAGTTGGCATCGTCGTACTGAACGTGCAGCACGTCGCCGTGCGAAGCGTCGAGTGCAAGTATGTACTCGAAAATTCCGGTGTCGGGACCGGTTTCGTAAACACTCAGGTTCTGCGGCGTGCCGCTGTTATAATACATCTGCACCGTGGCGCTTTCGATCGCTGACGGATTTGTGTTGAGATCGGAGTCGTAAAGTCTGATATTTGCACTTGAGCCGCAGGCGTATTTGTTTTTGTTGATGGTAATTATTCCGCAACCCGGAACCGAGGCGGTTATGACGGAATGCCACGGTTTCGCGTTGAAGGCCGTGACGTAAACGTCAATGTCCGCCACCTGATTGACATCAACATAAACTCCGGCTTTGCCGTCTGCCCCGGTGACGCCTGTCGCCAGCAGTTGATTGTTGTATATGAGAGCCACATAAGCGCCGACAGCCGGGGCGCGTGAAGGCAGCATCACCGAAAACTCCACGTTCGCGCCGTTCAGAGGAACTACCGCCGGCGGCGTAACGTCAAGATCGTAAGGGGCGCTGGAACGCAGCATTATTGTCGGGTCGCCGAAAAGGTGGAACTGATGCACCGTTTCGGTGACGTTGTCGGTCACGCCGAACTGCGCAATCATATGAGCGAAGCCTCCAAGCACCGCGCTGCCCTGGCGGCGCGCTCCGCTTGTAAATGCCGAGAAGAAGCCCTGCCCCATGACGGCAGGTTCGTCCCAGTTCGCGTTGGTTGTGGCGGAGAACGAACCGATTGCACCCTGAGGAACCTCGACTGTTCCTGCGCGTTGCCAGGCTTCGGAGAAACAGGTGCCGATGCCGACGTAATCTCCGTTCTGACAGGCGACATCCATTACGAAAGGCATTATGGGAGAATTCGTCAGGGCGCTTACGTGGGTGGTGGAATATTCGGGGCTGGTGGTGGTCCAGGCCGTACCGGAACCGTGTCCTATATAAATGCTCATTCCTACGCCGTTGTTGAATGCGCTGGAAATGTTGGCTGCCGTGTCGTTGCCTGTGCTGTTGTACAGTTTGGTGAAGCCTGCGTAACCTGCGCCGGTAAGAGTCGAAGCCACGCCGTTGACGTACTCGTCGTCCGACGGGTCGGAACCCTGCGATGAGGAAATGCCCAATGCGTAGCCGTAACGGGCGGCATCGGCTCCTTCGGGCGGCGTGAATTCGTAAGCAGTATATTTGTTGACCAGCTGTTGAGCCATGGTAGCGCTGGCCACGGAGAATCGTCCGAAGATCACATCCATCAACAGGTCGTTGCCTTCAAGGTTGACGTAGAAGAAATCGGAATCGCAGCCGTAAGGGCTGACGAAAGTCGGCATTTTGTCGCCTTCGCCCACCAGAATCAGCCAGCTGGGGGGAGTTTCCCAGTTGTTGTAGGCATCGGCGATATAATTACGGACGGCTTCTTTGCTGCCGTTGCCTATGTTAGACAGATTTTCGACTACAGTCGGAAACGCCGCCCTGTTCCGTATTCCGGCGTAAGCCTGCATTTCGTCAAGATAAGTTCCATTGGTTATTATGAGCAGCAGACCGGGATTTGCAGCGTCGGCGCGCAGCGGAATGTAACGGGCCGAGTCCAGCACTTCATCTTTATATATCTGCGCGAACGGCGCGGAAATTTTGCGGGTCAGTCCGGCTTCACGCTTTATGCTGCGGTCATATGTAAGTTTAATTTTTATACTGCGGTATACAAGCAGCTTGCCTTCGGCTGCAACATAAAGAAAAGGATGCGTATTGACGCGCACCATGCTTAAGCCGCGCATTATCATCGGCTGTGAAATGTCGAAGAGTTCCTGCGGGAAAAGCTCGCCTGAAGCGTAAGCTTCAGCGTTGATGGTGAACGGCGGAGGTTCTTCGCCGCAGCGTTTCCAGTTGGGCTGACAGGGGTAAGCCTTGCCGATGTCGAAAACGTCGTATTCGGCAGAAAGCAGTTCGGCGCGTACTTTGGCGCCTGACGGCACCGCCACCAAACGACCGTAGGTCGGCAGCGAAGCCTTGCCGACTTCCTGAAGATGTCCGCCTGAGGGCAGGGATATTTTGGTATATTCTTCACCGCGCACCAGCATTTTTTCGGTGTGGAATCCGGGCAGAGTGAAACTCAGCGTCAGTCCGTCCGAGCGCTGAGCGCCTGTTTCAACCGCCATTTCCGAGCCTTCCGGTGCAAGGCCTCTGTCGTCCATCGTTACCCATTGCCGTTCCAGAGCATGTGCGCTGGAAAGACCGAAGATGCATAATGCCGCAGCAAATACAAAGAGCTTCAAAGAAACGCCGCCGACTTTTACGAACGACATGAGAGTCTCCTTCCGGGGAATTCTGAAAATTGATTTATGAAATACCGAACCATAATGCCAGATGAATACATGACCGTAATTTTTAAAGAATATCCTGCATCTGCCGCATTGTCAAAAGTATTGGGCTGCAGGAAATCTTGCGACTAAGGTTTGATTATACGCCTGTATTTCCAGCAATTTCTTAGCCGGGGCGCAATTCTGTTGTACAATCGCAGAAAAGTGTTTGCGAGAAAGGAATCTGAACATGGCTGTTTACCTTATCACCGGGGCTTCTTCCGGCATCGGTCTTGAAATGACTCGTCTGGCCGTGGCGCGCGGGCACAAAGTCTATGCTCTGGCTCGCCGTATCGACCTGCTGCGTGAAGAGGCGGCGCGTCTTGGCGAGCTTATGCAGCCTGTGGAATGCGATGTGACGGACCGTGCCAGGGTGCACGAGGTCTGCGCTTCTCTCCCCGAACTGCCGGATGTGGCGCTGCTCAACGCCGGACTGGGCGCTTTCGGCGACAAGGATACATTCAACCGCGACTCTTACGAGCGCGTTTTCGCCGTCAATTATTTCGGCGCGCTGAATTTCATCGGAGAATTCTACGAGCCTTTCGTCAAACGCGGACGGGGCGTTTTTGTGGGTGTCTCAAGCTTGGCCGGCGAACGTGCGCTGCCGGGCTGGCCGGCTTATTGCGCTTCGAAAGCCGCGCTTACCACCACGCTTGAGGGTATGGCCATAAGCTACCGCAGAACCGGCATACGCTACGTTACTGTTCGCCCCAGTTTCATTGACACTCCCATGACCGCCGGACAGCAGCAGGGCATGTTTCTTATATGGGATGCGAAGCGCGCTGCGCGTTATATCCTGGACGGCATAGAAGCCGGAAAAATCGACATTGCTTTCCCTCTGCTGACACGTCTGCTGGTGTGGTTCGCCCGCACGCTGCCGATACGTATCTACCGCGCCGTCATGCGCTGAAGTCTTCAGCCGGATGAATGCGCGCGCTTCGCGCGCGCATTCATCCGGGAAATTTACCAGTCAATTAGCGATTGACGCGATTCGGCGAAAGATGTACACTCCGCTTCTGTTTTTTCTGCAATGGTGGATGTAATGCGTTTGTTTTACCTCGTTGCCGTCACGCTTTTCTGTCTGTTCCTGATCTCCTGCGGAGGAAGCGATACTGTCGAAAAAGACTCCGATGGCGATGTGTCAGTTGATGGCGACACTCGGTACGAAGACGAAGACTCCGTGGATGGCGAAGGATGCGATAGCGATGGCGACGTAAGCTTTATCGACGGCGACGCCGAATCGCAGGAAACCGACGATGAGGAATATGAGGAATATGAGGAAGAAGCCCCGATCGACGATTACCCCGACGGCAGCGAAACCGGAAACCGCATAGAAGATGTCGAATATCTCATAATCACCAACGCCGAAATGGCCCCGGCCTTCGAAGTTCTGACCGCCTGGAAAGAAAGTCGCGGCATTCCCTGCGCCATTAAAACCGTGGAAGAAATATACGCCGAATACGAAGGCGTGGACAACGCCGAAAAAGTGCGCGCCTGCATCCGCGATGTTTATCAGAATGAAAAGCTGCAATGGGTGCTTCTGGGCGGCGACACTCCGGCGGTTCCGCACCGCGAGTTTTACGCCGAAGTGCAGATGGTGGATTTTTACAGCGCTTACGATCTGATCGCCTCCGATCTGTATTTCGCAGACCTTGACGGCAGCTGGGACGCCAACCGCAACGGCATCTGGGGTGAAATAGAAGACGATATGGACCTGATAGCCGAGGTTTATCTTTCGCGCGTACCGGTTGACAACGCAAGCGAAGCGGAGGGTTTCGTCGCAAAAACGCTGAACTACGAACGCAATCCGCCGGAGGATTTCATAAACAGCGCGGTCTTCATTTCGGAAGACACCGGTTTCAACGGGCTTGATTCTTCGCTGGGACTGAACCCTCTGTCCGATGATTTCCCGGACGATTACAGCATCCGCAAACTTTATCTGGCATACGACGCCTACCCGGACGCCGAGCCGAATTATTTCAGCAACCAACTGGACGCGTTCAACACCGGCGCCGGATTCTTCGCGCACTTCGGACACGGTTCCGGCCCGGATGTGGCGGCTCTGCATGTCGGCGATATTCACGCGCTGACAAACTCGCCGCGAACCGGAATTTTCGTTTCGACCGCCTGCTATTCGGGCGCTTTCCACACCAACGAGCAGTCCGGCGGCGAAGCCATTGTTGTCACGCCCAACGGCGGCACGGTGGCTTATTTCGGAAATACCGCCACCGGCATAGGTTTTCCTTCGGGCATGGATTACATTTATGAAGTTTATCGGACTCTTTTCAGAGAAAAAGAGCCGGTTTACCGCCTGGCGGAACTCTACACCGTGGCCCGCGAGAATTTCACCGATTATGAAGGCGTTTACGAGAACAAGCACACCAGCCGCTGGACGGTTATGGAAATGGTTCTGTTCGGAGAACCGGAATTGCCGATCTGGGTGCGCGATCCACAAAACATGCAGGTGTCGTTCAATCCGAATCTGCTCGTCGGCAAAAATCGCTATGTGGTGAAAGTATCCAACGACGCTGGAAAAGCTCTGCGGGATGTTCTGGTGTCATTGCATGAGGCCGGGAAAATTCTGCTTTCTTCCACGACAGACGAACATGGCCGGGTCGAATTCCGTTTCAAAGCCGATGCCGGACAGAAAATGACACTGACCGTATCGAAGCCGCAGTACAGATATTTCCAGACGGAAATTTCCGCCGATTGACGTCGCTTATTTGATCGCACTGCGTTTTACCGCTATAATCCGTCAATAACAAATCCGACAGTCAAAGAACTGTGTATGCATAAATGCAGCAGGCAGGAGAATGCCATGTTTAAAACCAGAATTTGCGGAATTTTCGGCATTAATATTCCAATTGTGCAGGGCGGAATGGTCTGGAATTCCGGTTACGAACTGGCCGCAGCCGTCTCGGAAGCCGGTGCGCTGGGGCTGATCGCCGCCGGCTCACTGAGTCCCGCAGAGCTCAGGGATCAGATACGCCGCTGCCGCGAAGTCACTTCCAGGAATTTCGGCGTAAATCTGCCCGTCTTTTTCCGTCATGCCGATGAAGCTGCGCAGATTATCGTTGAGGAAAAAGTTCCCGTCGTATTCACTTCCGGCGGTTCTCCGGCGCGTTTTACAAATGAATTCAAGCACAACGGAATAAAAGTCGCCCATGTGTGTTCCACTCCGTCGCAGGCCGTCAAATGCGAGAAAGCAGGAGTCGATGCGGTGGTTATTGAGGGTTTTGAAGCCGGGGGCCACAACGGACGCGACGAACTGACAACCATGGTAAATGTGCCGCAGACGGTCGATGCTGTGAGCATTCCGGTCATAGCGGCAGGCGGCATTGCCGACGGGCGCGGCATGGCGGCGGCTTTGTGTCTGGGCGCCGAAGGCGTTCAGGTCGGTTCTCGCTTTGTCGCTTCGCTGGAAGCCTCAGGCCATCCGAATTTCAAGCGTGCTGTTGTGGAAGCGCAAGCCTGCGATACTTTTCTGATTCTGCGCAGACTGATGCCGACTCGTGTAATTCTCAACGAATTCGCCGGAAAGGCTCTTGAAGCCGAGCAGGCCGGAACCGATATCGAAAAGCTGTCGGCGCTTCTGGGACATGGGCGCGAAGAAGCCGGAATGGCCTGCGGCGATTTGAGAGAAGGCGAGCTTGAAATAGGGCAGGTGGCCGGAATGATAAAAGAAATCAAGCCTGCCGCCTGGATAGTACGGCAGATGCTTTCCGAGTGTGAAAACGTATTGCGGCGCTTCTGAAAGCTTGTCTGACGAAAAAAACTGTGCAATACTCCCTTCTACCTTGAAACTGAAGCCGGAAAGGTTGGTCTGGCATTATGGAACACAAAAAAGGACCGCTGGCCGATATTCTGAGTTTTTATTCGGAAGCCACAGGCGAGCTTATAACGTATCTTATGGCCAACGAAAAATTCATGGAGAGCTTCCAGAAGTTTCTGGTGGCATCGGTTGAATTCAGAGACTTCATGCGCAAGGCCACTCAGGCGCTGCTGGTTCAGCTCAAGCTGCCGTCGGGAGAAGAACTGAGCCGCGTGGAAAAAGCCATGAACGACATGGAAGATCGTCTCTACGCTATTGAAGAGAAGCTGGAAGACATAGACGCCAGGCTTGAAAGTCTGATGAAGGCGAAGAAAAACGAAGTAAAAAGCGCACCGTCAAAGCGCACGAAAAAAGACGCCACATGAAGGTAATTTCGTTCATAAACGAAAAAGGCGGTACCTGCAAAACAACTCTGGCCGTCAACCTGGGAGCCTACTTCGCGCTGTACAAGAAAAAGCGCGTGCTGCTCATCGACATGGATTCTCAGGGGCATGTCGGCAAATCGCTTGGCCTTGACGTGCGCAATGCTCCGATAACGGTTTTCGAGCTGCTTACCGACAAACACGTCAGCGTGGCCGAAACCCTGATGTCAACACGCATCGAAAACCTCGACATAATTGCCGCCAACAAACGTCTGGCCGAATTTCCGCAAACCGTTGCGCGCCGCGCCGACAACACACGGCTGCTTTCGAAGCGTCTGGAAGAGCTTGAAGCGGACGAATCCGAAAAGTACGATTATGTTTTCATCGACGCTCCGCCTTCTTTGGGGCTGATAACGCGCAACATAATAGCAGCTTCGCATTCGGTGGTTCTGCCGGTGGCGCTGACTTATCTTTCTATGGACGGCTGCGCCGAAGTGGTCGCCAGCATAAATCAGGTGCGTGCTGATGAAGGCATCGAAAATCCCGGACTCGGCCTGGTTGTGCCTACTCTTTACCGCCCGACCAACCTGGCAAATGCCATAATAGTTAAACTGAATACATATTTTCCAGAGCAGCTGTCGCAGATCGTGGTAAGCTACAACGTCCAGATCGACGAGGCTCAGAGCTTCGGTCAGACGGTCTGGGAATACGCTCCGTCCAGTCGCGGAGCGGCCATGCTTGAAAAACTGGCGCTTGAACTGTATCGCAAGGTGCTGGCCCGCAAGGCCGGATGAGTTTTATTCTGGAGGTCAAAATGAGAAGCATTCCGACTGTGATTATACTTGTTGTTCTGTCGCTGTTCGTTTTTACGGCCTGTGGCGGCGATTCCGAGAAAAAATTCGAAGCCGTCGCCGTTAACGGTTCAATAGGCGGCTGTCATGTCGAAGAGGGCACCAACGATCTGCGCGTCGGCATCATGGCGCAGGACGCAAACGAAAATCTGATCGAAATGGTTTCTGAGAGCATCAGAAAAGATCAGACCAGCTGGATTATGCTGCTCATTCACGAACCGCCTGCAAACGCCAACTGGATAGTGGAAGGCGACGGTCACACAATGCGTACCGCGCTGCAGGTTTTTTCATATATCGACGTTGACGGCACCGAAACCTATACGCCGGACGACGGTGATCCAACCGGAGTCTGCTCCACCAAGATTTTCTTTTTCGACAACGATTATCCAGATCAGTCAGCCGTTTACGGATATAACATCATGGGCAGCGGCGGCTACTCGCAGGACTTCGTCGGCACCGGGTTCGACGTGCCGGCCATCGGCTGCGATTGATTCATTTGCAGTCATAAAGACCGCATTATCGAAAGGAAGGGGAAAATGGCTCTGGCGCAACAGATAGACGAACTTCTCAAAGAAGCCATGAAAGGCGGATTCAAGCGTGAAACGGCGCTGCTGCGCATGATAAAATCCCGTCTGCAGCAGCGGGCTTCCGAAAAAGGCTTTTCCGGTGAAATGACTGATGAAATCACTCTGGAGGTAATCGCCGCTTACGTCAAACAGATGGAGAAAGTGATCCCCGACTACGAAAAAGCCGGAGAGCGTGGGCTGGAAAAAATAGAACAGATTCGCTTCGAAGTGGAATATCTTAAACGTTTTCTTCCGGCCATGATGAGCGAAGCCGAAACTGCGGACGCAGTGAAGAAAATCATCTCCGATCTTGGCATCGGCGATGTACGTCAGATCGGAAAGGTGATGGGCCTGATAATGAAGGATTACAAGGGGCGCATGGACCCGCAGCTGGCAAAGAAAATCGCCACAGACATACTCGGCGGACAGCCGGTTTCATAGCTGATTTTTCTGTTTTTCCTGCCTGGAGTTGCCCCAGTGGTTGAGGGCGTTGACTTCGATATACTCTTTTACCGGAAAGTTCCGATACAGGCGGCCTTCGACTGTGATGTCTCTGTGCACTATTGTATAGGGAACTGCGCGTTTTTCGATGGGTTTATCGAAGAGAAAAACTTCGCGGCGGCGCTTGGTTTTTATCCACATGCCGGCCACACGCCCGTTTTCATCCTCAACAACTCCGCGCGGCAGATATCTGTATTCCTCTTTTTTATTCACGCAGGCTTTCATGTCTTCAGGATAACACAACGACTGCTGCGCTTCAAGTTTCCAAAAACCGTGGCAGTTACGATTTCGCGGATGCTTCTTTGATTTTCAATTCGATATATTTTTCAAATTCTCTGTCGAATGCTCCATCGACCTGATGACCGGATTTTCTCCATGCTTCGACAAAGTTTTCCCGCCTGCAGAATGTTTCAATATATCTTTCGCAGCCTTCCCATTGACGCATGCGTGATTTTTCGGATGAGTGCGCGTATGTGAGAAAAGCATGCTCGAACACCGAGAACAGTATGGTGAAACAGATGATTTCTCTTTTCCGCTGCTCCTGGCTGAGTTTTCCGGGATTCTGATCCTTTATGTCGAAAATATCCAGGTCGATGTTCTGCAGACAGATATCCATATATCGCAGATACATCTCATTGGTTGTATTGAAAACCTTTTCTTCTCTCTCTCTGGCTTCTCTTCTTTTTGAAAATGTATACTGTCCCACCGCGAAAGGAATTCCAAGGGCGGTGGCAATATACGACAACTGCTCCCAGGTGATTCCGGAAATACAATCCCACATTTTTTCCTCCTCAGAATGCGATCCGGTATGAGTTCCCCTGCAAATTGATTCATCCTGATATATTTGATTGTATATTCATTATCATATCCATTTTACGGACATTTCCCAGAGTTTTTAAAAGCAAAACATATTGTGAGGCCGCTTAAATCACCGGCTAATATCTTGCCTGTGCGTTCGGCTCCTGATAATCTTCTCTGAATCGGCGCGGTTGCCGGATGCATTGTAACCTGCGGGGAAAAGAGCCGCTTTATGGAGCGAAACAGATTCGAACAGCTTCTGGACTATCTGTTCAGAATTCGAAAGGGAGAGTTCGAGAAAACTTTCCTGATGTTCCTCTATTCCTTCAACGCCGTGGCGGTTTTCATAATCGGGCGAATTATGAAGGATACGCTTTTCCTCAATAAATCCGATCTTTCGCTGCTGCCTTACATGTATGTCGCTGTCGGAACCGCCGTCGGCGTGGTAATGTATATTTATTCGCGCGTGGCCGGGCGTACTCCGCTGAGAATCAGTGTAAATGTCGCGCTGAGTGCTTTCCTTCTGCTCCTTCAGGTTTTCAGGCTTCTGCTTGAATTGAAAGACAATTTCTGGACTGTTCCGGCTCTGTACGTTTTTGTCGAAATAATGGGAATCGTGCTGGTTATCCAGTTCTGGACTTTCGCCAACGAAATTTTCAACTCGCGCGAGGCCAAGCGACTCTTCGGGCTTATCGGCGCCGGCGCGGTTACGGCCAACCTGTATTCGTTTCCGGTGCGCGATGTGGCTCAGGTCATAGGCATAAAGAATCTGTCCTTCGTCTGTTCGCTGTCGCTGCTGCTGTGTATCGTCATTTTCAATTATCTGGCGAAGAAACACCTTGGGCGCAGCGGCGGAACCCGGCAGAATGTGCCTCTGCGCGAAGAGGCCGAAGAAAGAATCCCGCAGGCCCGTCAGCGGGTTTACAGAATGCTGCGTCACAGCATGGTTGCCATGACGGCCATAACCATTCTGGCGGTCACTTTCGTCGATTACCAGTTCAAAGTAATAGCCAAACATTCTTTCGAAGGCCCGGAACTCGGCCAGTTTTTCTTCAATCTCTATGCATACGGCGGGTTGCTGGCCTGCGCTGTGCAGCTTTTCGCCACCAGCCGCATGCTGGATCGCTTCGGAATTCTGCCGGCGCTGCTGATTCTGCCGGTTCTGCTTATGAGCGGCTCGGCTGTTTCTCTGGCCTGGCTGGGAATTGTCGGCGTCACCATCACAAAAGGCAGTGAACTTGTGGTTCGCTATACCGTTTATGAAGCCACCACCAACCTGCTTTATCAGCCGCTTCCCGCTGTAGAGCGGCGCAGGCTGAAAGCCGTTTCCGACGGTCTGGCCCGACCTGCCGCTCAGGCCGCTGCCGGTCTGTTGTTTATTGTGCTGAACGCTGCGTTTGCCGTCAATCGCCCTGAACGCATCGGACTTCTGGCCTGGTTCGTCATGTTCATGGGCGTTCTGTGGATGCTTGTCATGGTCGCCGCCCGGCGCAGGTATGTGGATGCTTTGCTGATCGGCGGCGATCGTCAGGCGCGGGCCGGACGCGAAAACGCCGAAGACGAAGACCTGTCGGCTTCGCTGCCAAAAGCCGCCATTCGCCGCGCCCTTGAATCCGGTGACGAACTGCAGATACGCAACGCCATCGAAATTCTGCCTTCCGGGCGTATTCACGAGTGGGAAGAAAATCTTATCGCACTGCTGGACAGCCCTTTCTCATCGGTTCGCATCGAGAGCATGCGGATACTGGCGGCAGGTGGAAACCGTAAATTCTCAAGGCTCATTCTGAACCGTTTCGATGACCCCGACGATGAAGTTGCGGCGCAGGCCATTCGCTTTTTCTGTTCGCTCGAACGCGAACGCGCAGTGACTCTTATTGCGGGACGCATGCAGAGTCCGGTGGCGCAGGTCAAGGCTGCCGCCATTGCCGGACTTATCCGTTACGGCGGTCTGGAAGGCATGATGAGTTCGGTAGGCGAGCTTAAAAGCATGCTGGAAGCTTCTGACCCGCAGGAGCGTGAAACCGGCGCCCGCGTGCTTGGGTACATCAGAATTGAAAGTTTTTATCAACCGCTGCTGAAGCTTATAAACGATCCTGAAATCCGTGTGCAGCGCGCCGCCATCGAAGCCGCCGGAGAACTGAAGGCTGAAGAACTCATACCGAGTCTTATCTACAAGCTGCTTTCCCCCGAAACACGCATGCCTGCGGCATCCGCGCTGGCCTCGTTCGGACAAGCCGCCATCCGTTCGCTGCGTGAAGTGTTGGACCTGCATCACATCGACATGAAGCTGGGACGGGAGATCGCAGGCGTGCTTGGCATGCTGGGCGGAGACGAAGCCGTCGAAATGCTGTCGGAACTGGCATCTTCCAGAGATGAGCACATGCGCAGCGCCGCCGCACGTTCGCTGCAACGGATTTTCGCCAGAGGCGGTGCAGAAAAGGGTATTGACGCCGGACTGGTGCGCGATCTGCTGCATACCGATCTGGAACAGTATTATCAGCTTCTGCTGGATTTGCAGACCGTAAGGCGCGAGCTGGCAAGTCCGCTGCTGGAATCGGCTCTGGCCGACCGTCTGGACAATTCTGTGTCACGTATTTTCATGCTGCTGTCGCTGATTTATCCTGCGCGCCAGATCGAAGTCATTCAGTACAACATACAATCCGAAAATGCCGCCTTGCGGGCCAACGCAGTAGAAGTTATCGACAATATTCTTGAAGCCGAGACACGACGCTATCTCATGCCTGTTTTCGACAACATCAGCGAAAACGACAAACTGGCGCGCGGCACTGAATTTTTTCAGTTGCAGAAGCACGATGCGGTTGAGTTGCTGGAGCAATATCTTAAGGATTCTTCAGACTGGCTGAAGGTCTGCGCCGTATACACCATAGGTTTGCGCGGTATAAACGCACTTAAGAACGAATTGCCCCAACTGCTTGAAAGCGGCGATCCGGTAGTGCGTGAAACCATCCTTTATACTTTGGCGCGTCTTGACGACGGCGACAGCCTGAGCGCAGCGGCACGCAAGCTTGAAAACGACCGTGACGCCACCGTCCGCAGTTATCTGCATTCTCTCGTCATCGCCTGAGTCCGGTCGGTTTTACACTTCCGGCTTTCATGCGTTCAATGCCGCTGCTGGTTTTTTTATTGAAAGAAATGCGATTAGACACTTGACATGATTGTCCTGTTGGGGTAGAAACATTTGACTGTTTGCGGGGTGGAGCAGTTGGTAGCTCGTCGGGCT
>JAKQSH010000486.1 GCA_029570245.1 Deltaproteobacteria bacterium
TTCCTTTTTTGAGACGGCCAGCTTGAATCCGGTGTAAATAAGGAAAATTCCGAAAACTATCATCATCCACGAGAATCGCGACAGAAGTGCGGTTCCGGCAGCGATAAAAAGCATGCGCATAACCAGCGCGCCGATAACGCCCCAGAACAGCACTCGGTGCTGATAACGCGACGGAACTTTGAAGTGGCTGAAGATCGCCAGAAAGACGAACAGATTGTCAACCGACAGAGATTTCTCAACCAGATACGCCGCCAGAAATTTCAGTGCCAGATCGCCGCCGTTTACAAAATATATGTATACATTGAAGCCCAACGCCATGCATATCCAGACCACGCTCCAAGCGGCGGCTTCCTTCAGACGGACATCGTGCGATTTGCGGTTGAAAAGAAAGAGGTCCAGCGCCAGCATACCCAGCACCAGAACTCCAAAAATTACCCACTCGTGAATTTCTATGTGTTCCAAATCTACCTTCCTGAAAAAAATAAAACAGAGTTCAGAGAATAATACTTACGGATGCGGCATTAATAAAGATTAATCGAAGCTGTTACAGCTCGGTTCGGACGCATGAAAGCCACTTCATAATGGTTCCGACTCCGTATCGTCTCCATCCGGCACCCCGTCTGTAATAAGCTCAAGATTCTCAATGGCGTCGATGCAGTTCTGCAATTCAAGACAGAGATAATATTCACGGTATTTAGAGGTGCATAATCGGATATCATTCCACACATCCTGATTGATGCCGTCTGCTTCGTCATTCAGGCAGCGTGTCTCGCAGATGCTCTCAGATTCAAAATACGACAGCATGCAGTCGGTGTTCCACTGGCACACTCCAGCGCAACTGTCCGCATTGCCGACAGAGCCGTCGCAGGCCGGAAAGAACGCCAGACTCAGAACCATCAGAAATGCAGAAGCGGCTGTTTTCATTCCGTACCGTCTTCCGGCGGAGTCTCTTCTGGCAGAGTGTTTATGACTGAGCCGGTACCGGTTTCGAAGAAACTGCGCATGAATTCGATGGCCTGATTCGCGGCATATTCAGAATCGAATATGTAATTGTGATTCGCACCGGGAAACTGGAAATGCCCCTTGCCTCCAGTGTAAGGCGCAGGGAATGATTGCAGACCTTCAAAGTGTTCCACCACGGGTTCAACCTGATCCACATTTGCAAACATTGCAAAGTTGGTGGAGAAATTGGCCGGGATGGTTTCGTCTTCCATGCTCATCTGGAAAAGATACTGGATGTTTCCGGCATCATATTTTTCGCGCATGAGATGCGCATAGCTTACAAAATCACCTGAATCCAGAATGGTCTGCGCCACCAGTCCGTATGCGTTCACCTCATGCTCGGCAAACACCTTGGTAAGCAGATCGGCCAGAGCACCCTTTATATAGTCGAAAAGTTTGGTGCCGCCAACGCAAAGCACCGCCATATCGGCCTGAGGCGAAACGCTTACACTGGTTTCTCCGACGATTGAACCCAGAGAATGACCGAAATAGCCCAGACGGTTGGTGTCGAAATCCGGCACGCCGTCGCCGCTTCCGTTCGGATAAATATCGAAGACTCCGGCTTCGGCGGCGCGATAAATCCAGTTGTGCTCGGTGAATGCCTGTTTGAAATTGGAGGCGGCCTTCAGCGGATAACTTGAATCTATGAATTCGGTCGGAGGGAATCCGGCTTCACGGTCACCGTGGAAAGGCAGGTCCATCAGAATAGTAGCAGCACCGATACTGGCGGCATAGCGTCCGATTTCTCCGACGCTTTCCTTGCTGCTCCATATGCCGTGCTGTCCTATTACAAGCGGCATGGGCTGAACGGCGTTTTTAGGGTAAAACAGGAAAAAGCGCAGAACGTTTGTACCGTTCTGCATCGGATGATGATTTTCGTCGCGTTTGAATTCGTAATAGCATTCTTCCTGAGTATCTTTATTGGTGCAGTGACGCCATTCTGGAATTTCAAGCGTGCCCAGCGCCACGAATTCGACGTTTTCGTCCCAGCCGGGATGCCCGCCCAATTCAGCCGGCCATTCGTCAGGGCGATAAAAATTGACCGTGCCGTCTTTGTCATAATCCATATCCGGTGCGGATGGCGTAAGATTTTTGTACTGATCCACTATATACAGAACATCGTCGTTGGCGCTCTGAGTGGTAAAATCATAGGCCATCACGATCTTATCCATGTCGATGAAATCGAAACCGGCAAGAATCTCTTTCACCTCGATCATGCGTTCATGTTCGGCGCCGATTTCCGCTGCGGCCTTTTCACCTTCATCAAGCGGCGCCACGCCCCAGACCTGCTGAAAATGCTGCGACATCTGCGGCGGCTGTCCATCGACGGAAAGCATGTCTTTGGTGATAACAACAGCATAGCGGCTTTTAGCGTCAAGCGGCATGTCTGGCTGGATTTGCACATACCAGAAAAGATGGGTGCTCACACCGTCTTTGGTTTTGGCAGCCTCCAGAGACTGAGCGTGAAATGTTACCGGCTGGCCGAAGTTTTCCGATGATTCGGTGATGTTGATCAGGGAAAGCGCCGTATTCGTATTATTATCAAGAATGCTCTGATCTACCTGTACTCCGCTTTCGAACATAAGATGCGCACTGACGGAAAATCCGTCCAGAGTGTTCATGGAGCGCACATATTGTTTGTGTCCCATGATTTTGAGGCCGGAATCTATGATGTTGGCATTGAATTCATATTTTCTGTCGCTGACGGCTGGAGTAAGTTGCAGTTTTATTCCGGTGGGAGCCTTGGCGTCGGCGACGCTGAAATAATTGTAGGGAAAGGGCAGTACGTTGTTTGCACCCTGATCCTGTGAGCCCCGCAGACGATTGATTGCATACGGAAGTTCATAGCAACCGTCCGGGTTGTCGCAGGCGACAAATTCTTCTATTTCCGGCTCAACTTCCGCTTCCTCGTCAGCCTCGACGATTTCGGCTTCT
>JAKQSH010000487.1 GCA_029570245.1 Deltaproteobacteria bacterium
CGGAGACGGCGTTGACGGCGACTATGCCGGTTACGAACCGGTCGAAGGCCCCGATGGATTTGTGCAATGCACGACCGACGAAGATTGCTGGAACGCCGGTTTGCAGTCTACTGCAGTATGTATAGAGCAGGACGGCTTTAAAATCTGTGCTCTGCCGACCGAGGGCAGCTGCGAGGAAATCTGCAACAAATTGTGCTGCTATTGCCAGGGTGAGGACTGCATCTGCTCCGGTTGCGGTAATGAAGACGGCGACGAAGACGAACCAATTTCAAACGGGGCCTCACCAAGCTACCCGGAAAAAGTAGATGTCGGGGCCGTGCCGATATTTGGAGAGGGTTCCGGCGATATCAGTATCTGCAATGATGGTGAAGGAACACTTCTGCTTAACGACGACATTCGTTTTGAAAGCCTGTTAACGCCGGAGGAAAATCAGAGCGATACCAGCGAATTCTCTCTGGAAGGCCAGGTGCCTTCGGCTGACAATGTAATTTCGCTGGCATACGGTGATTGCGCGGATATAAAGGTTATCTACCGACCGGAAAATCCCGGACGCGACTGGGTAAACATTCTTATCCCGTCTAACGCCAAGCTTATTGTAATTAAAGCAGAATCCAGACTCAAAGGTAATGTCGCCCTGGTGGTTGAGTGCGATGACGAAATAGACGCCCCGGATGGAAACGGTAAATGCTGTCTGGCTCCTTTGACTCATGTAAAAGAAATGGGCGTTCTGGAACTGACTATAAAAAATGCGCCGGAAGACCCCGACAGCAACGCCACTCTGGTTATTGAAGAAATCTCGCTGGACGAAACCGATGCGATCTACGACATTGATCGCGGCAGCATCGGCTATGGAGATAAAGGTGAATTGTGGATAGCTCCGGGGCAGCAGGATAAAATAAGTGTGGTCTTTCAGCCGGATGATGCCGTCATTTATTACAACAAAGTTATGATTCCTCACAACGATGGAGCTCTTCCTGAGAGCGACGGGAAAAATCCCTTCCCTGTAAGAATCTGCGGTCTTGGAACCTCGCCCGACTTGAAAGTTCTGCCGGATAATCTGGATTTCGGCGTCGTTCCGATAAACGGAGAACAGACCATCAACATCAAGCTGGCCAATCGAGGAGCCGCTTCTTCCGTTGTTGAAGAAGTTTCGCTTTCTCCTGAAACCGACGATGAAATTTTTATACTCAATCTCGACCCGGATAACGATCTTGTCGCGAATTTGCCGGGAACACTTGGGCCTTCGGAGGAAACTGCAATTTCTCTGTCATGCCGCCCTGTAGAAGGTCGTTCTTATGTCGGCACTCTCCAGATTCAGACTGCGTTCAATCCGGGAGGAAACACCATTGTCAAGCCCATTATATGCACCGGTATAACATCTGAAATGAGGGTCTGGCCGTCGGCGATGGATTTCGGCTCGGTGCGGGTTGGAAGCTGCCTCGAAAAAGAAGCCACTATCCAGAATTACGGTCAGGCTGACCTGCTTGTCGAAAGTGTTCAGGTCTGCAGAAATTCAAGCGGCAACTGCGATCTGTCCAGCGACTTCGCCCTGGCCTCTTTTGTAAGCATCCCGTTGCGGGTTTCGGCCAACGATGATGCGACTATTGAGGTCGAATACTGTCCGTCCGCTCCCGGAGCCGACCAGGCTTATCTGCGAATCGTGCCGGAAGAGGGTGCCGGTTCCACCTGGGTTGTGCCTCTCAGCGGAAACGGAGTAGAGCCGGCAATCTGTCTTTCCAAGTCTTTGCTTACCTGGGATGACGTTCAGTTGCCTGCCGATACCGTGCCCGAAGAAGAGCTTGCCAACTGGCGCGAGTGTCAGGAACTGACGATTACCAACTGCGGCACCATGGCGCTGGAGGTCGGCGAAATAAAAATTCCATCTACTGTGACTTCCGAGTTTATGCTTGAGAACCACGAGAATCATCCCAACGAACTGGCTCCCGGAGGCAGTTTTACTTTCAATGTCTGTTATCTGCCGGAATCAATCGGCAGCGACAATGGTATGGCGGTTATCTGTAGCAGCGCGGCAAACGCTTCCGGCTCCGATTCCGACTGTTCCATCCCCGGAATGGTCGGGCACGAAGTGCCGCTTATGGCCGACGCCATCAATCCAAGGCTTGAGGTTTACCCGCTGAGCTGCAATGTGAATTTCGGCAAGGTGCAGGTCGAGGGAGAATCCGCACAGGAAACGATTATTCTGCGCAACATCGGCAACGGCGACATGCAGATAAGCAGTATCGGTCTTCTGTCGGATATGCCGCAACTCGGATTCAGCATCGTCGAAATCGTTCCCGATCCGAGCACCTGGCTTGACGGCGTGTACACTTTGACTGAAAATCAATCTGTGGACTTCATCACTATAAATGTAAAATACGACCCGGTTGTTGCGGGCCCCAACACAAATTATCTTGTCATTTCGCATTCCGATAAGAATGCGGCCTGCCTGGGGCAGGATGCCGGCGCGCAGTATCCAGACATGTTCATCAATCTGTACGGAACATCCGAAAGCAACAGTCCGCCTGTTGCCGTTGCGAAAAGCCCGGTAAATACGCCAGCCGGTCAATTCGGCTCGCTGACCAGAACCGTCAACGTCGGAAGCATCATCGACCTCGACGGAACAGCCTCGTATGACATGGATGACGATATAAATACTCCAATCGCCGAAGACGATGTCGTTTCTTATCAGTGGTCTTCAAGCGATACAGGATTCACGTTTATCGGAGCGACAAATGTCGCTCTTGCCCAGGCGCGTTTCGACAATGCCGGTCAATATACGATAAAGCTGGCGGTAAAAGACACGCGCGATGCCGTTTCGGTGGAAACGCCCATCAGCAAACTTACGATATTCGTGCGTCAGGCTCCGATTGCCGACATAAAAATCTGCGAAGGCGACGAGTTCGAAGGCGAAACATACGCTGATGTGGAAATTCCGCGTCAGATGTGCTTTGACGGTTCCGGCTCAAGCGACGACGCCGGACCGATATCCAGCTACATCTGGTATGTTCAGGAGAACTGGCCAACCGGCAATATCCTGCGCTACGACGGTTCTTCGACATTCAATTACAACTTCGTAAATGCCGGAGAACACAAAGTCTATCTTGTCGTTACGGACAAGGACGGCGTGCCTTCAAGCACGGGAACTTCCGGTGCGCCTTTTGTACATGTTTCGGCAATAGCCAACGAAACCCTGCGCATCGAAATGAGCTGGATAGGCGGAGGCGACGTCAACCTGCATTACGTCAGACCGGGTGGAAACTACAAAAGCCCCATGGATGACTGCTGGGCCAACAACCAGGGGCCGGTTGCATGGAGCAACAGCTGCGGATATCCGCGCATGCTGCAGGCCAGTACCACCGGCACCGGCGGAGAAGTGGAGGAGATCGACCATTCGCAGGGAGGTATTCTATGCAATACCAGCGACCCCAGCCAGGGCGGTGTCGGTGCGCCTTATCGCATTGTCGTGCAGAACGTCAAAGCCCTGCGTTCCTGCCATATAGAAACGACAACTTATTATGATGACTGCGATCGTTGCGGTTGCAGCTGCTTCCTGTGTGAAGTGTTTGATTACTGCTGCGACAGTTGCAGTGAGAATGAAACCGTCTGCGAAAACATCCCGGCCAATATCACACTCAAGCTGTATGTTAACGGCGCCAGCTATCCGAAATACATGAAGAACTTTATTATGACCGAGGACGAATTCTACAGCGGCGGCACCAGAACCGTCGAATTCCCGCTACACCGCTACAACGGGCAGTGGCAGACGCCATGGAATTAACACTCTGTTGCGGTTTTTTGCACTGAAACAGAAAAGCGCGTCCAATGCGGACGCGCTTTTTTATGCCTTAAAGTTTTTTAAGAGGCGGAGTATTTATTCAGATACGAAGTCCTTGAGATTGTTGCGTCTGGACTGATGGCGCAGTTTTTCGAGGCACTTGACCTCAACCTGTCTGATGCGCTCGCGGGTGAGATTGAGAATCTCGCCGACTTCTTCGAGAGTGATGCCGCCGCGATCTGCGACATCAAGCGCGCAGGTTTCGCGCATCTCCCAGACTTCCTTGTCGGGGAAGTTGAACTTGATCGAACCTGTCTCAGGGTTCACATCCAGATAGAGGTGGTGCTTGCACGATACAAACATGCAGGGGCGCTCCCTTTTCTGGCACTCGCCGCGACATGTCGGGCGCAGGTACTGCACCATGTCGATGAGTCCGGCCATTTCCGGGTCTGTGTTCTGTGCTTTCAATTCTTCAAGCTCTATTTTCTTGAGAACCGCTTTTTTGTTTTTAGGTTTCCTTTTGGAATTTCTCAGTTCCATGTACTTCGACCTTCCGGCAATGCATGGGATTAGAATTCGTGACCTTTTGATGCTCGTTTTTGCCGAAGAACTGAGCGTTTGTCAATACCAATTTTCTATTTAGCTGAAAGCAGTAGGTTTTCTGCCTTTTCCAGTGTCTTTGCCAGATTGGCTACTTGCTTACTTATGAGATCGACTTCGCGCAGAACCTGTTCGTCCATTTTGACGAGTCTTTCGTCTTCACGGTTGCCGCTTTGCAGGTCTTTTGTGATTTCGCTCAGGAGGCGATTGATTTCTTCCACGCGCTGACGGGTTGAAAAATAAGAATCGCGCAGCTGCTCAAGAGTAAGATCGCCGGAAATCATTTTTTTTATGGAATTGATACGCTCTACCGCACTGACCGGATACAATCCGTGCGAACCGCGATGTTTGCCCTTGCGACCGACGCGGCGGCAGCGTTCTACCAGGCCCATCTGAACATATTTTCTGAAGGTGGCTTCGCTGAAGCGGAAACCGCGACTCTGGAAAATATCCACGATTTCGTTTGAGGGGATTCCTTCAGGATACTTCTCGGAAATTTTTTTCAGTTCACTTCTCGACAAAAGCTGTGGCATTTCTCCATCTCCTCTTTTTAAAGACACTGGTTCATCGCTTAAAGGTGTACTGATTGTAATCTACAGACTTCGCATTTGTCAATATATTTATTGTGCTAATTATGCATAATTAAGCTTAATTATGCATAATTTAATCTGTTTTATGCATATTGATTGCTCCGTTTGTATATGTAATTTCTCGTTTTTTTTGTATTGAAAACAATGAATTCAGAATAAAAAACTGAATAAG
>JAKQSH010000022.1 GCA_029570245.1 Deltaproteobacteria bacterium
TAAATCCTGAGAATCTTGAGATTGATCTCTTCATCGTCCACAACGAGAATACGATGTTTCTTCTGTGATGCGTATTCGGTCGCCATGCCGTCTTCGTTTCGCTAAAAACCAATTATCGCTTACTTCGCCTAAAAGCTGCCAATAAGCTACTCAACCTTTTTTCGTGCGTCAAGCTTTTTAAAACGTGTCCGTTTTGCATTAATCGACAAATTCAGATAATTTAGGCGTCGATTTAATATAGGCTTCAGACATTATGAAACCGTTCGGGAGCAGATGGGCCGGTGACATTTCTTCGATCAACATTGCTGATTATCATGTGCGCAATGGCGCTGCAAATTGTTCGCGGCCCGGCCGCAGCCGCATCCGAAGATTCGCCGCTGGTCTTCGGCGGCAACCGACTTTTCGGCGACGACGTACTTTCCAGCATCGTCAATCTTCCACAGGGAGCGGTTCCAGACGAAGTTTCAGCTGCATATGCAGCCGAACGTATCGTTAAATTCTACCGTGCCAGAGATTACGACCTTGTGAGGGTGTGGACAAAGATACACGAAAAGCGCCTGTATATCGCAATAGATGAAGGCGTTATAGACCAGACTTTATACTTCGGTCGCGGTTCGGTGGTGACCGTTTTCATGCACCTTTTCATCAAACTGCCGGAAAACGTCTACAACCGCCCCATGCTCATAGACGAAATATCCCGCGTAAAAAACGATCTGTCCATTTCGAACGTATACTATGAAATTCAACCTTGCGCCTACACACAAAGAATCGGCGACCTTTTCAAAAAAGACGGAAAACTGCTTTTCAACGAGACATATTTCCCTCATAAACTCAATGTTTACATTCTGTCCATCCCCAAAGGCGGCCCCGGCTTCGGACTAGACTATCTGCCGCAACCCGGAGCAGTTCCGTTCGTATATATGAAGGGACTGAACTTTCTTGACGAAGACGACAATTATCTTCTGCAGGCCGAGGGCGGAATAAACCTGAGAAAAAGCCTGGTGGATGATAAATACAGGCTGGTATATACTCACACCAAAGGAATAGTGCATTACGAGTCGAAGCCTTTCTTCGACTTCTTCAGAATCATCACCGACAATTTCATTGATCTTTCCAGCTTCCAGCGGAACGATCTGCCGCTGGATCAATACTGGCATTTCACCGTGCATGGCTCGCTGAACGCCGGCTTCCAGATTCGACCGGGTTTCATGGTTTCACTGGGTGGCGGAGCAGAATATTACAATATTTTCGGGCTTGAAACAGTTCCTGATGATTCCTTCGATATAGAGCCGTTCCACGCCACACGCGGCTTCGGCGAACTGCGTCTGGATTTTGACATTACACCGGAACGCCTGCGTCTGGATAAACACGATTTTCTTTCGGCCACATATCAGTATTTTGAGGGGAAAGGGCAATTCCATCGCGGCGAAGTCACATACTGGCGATTCATGGAAGTCGGCGCTGATGACTTTTATCTTAGAGTGAAGGGTCTGACATCGCTTGGCGACCCGCGCTTTCACGATGAGCGCGCCCTGGGCGGATTGCACATGCGAACTTTCCACCAGGGAAAATTCTACGTCGATCACGCATTATGGCTGTCGCTGGAATACCGTTTCGCGGTTTACCGTGACCGCATCAAGCTTTCGCTTTTCCACGATGCGGCTTTTTTCGGACAAATTGATCGCACAAAGACAACAGGACGGCGCGGCGAAGAACCATACGAAGAACTTGAAGAAAGCACCCGCCCGGCTCTTGCCAACTCTTTCGGCCCCGGCTTTCACTGGTTGATCTTCGATACCTTCCAGTGGGACGTGTATTTGTGCACGGGATTCTCTCCGGCTGGTTTCTCGTGGAATGTTTTTCTCAGAATATACAAAGTTTACTTCTGACGACTACGGGAAAGTCAGACCCAGCGACAGATCGACCATAAATCCGTGACCGAAACGCAGGTCATCGAATTCATATACCGTATCGACATTTTTCGGCATGATCCCTGTAAAACCGTAGCCGAAGCCGAAATCAAAAATCACCCCAAGGTCTTCGAGAAAATAGTAACTGACGCCTACCGGAATACGCAGATACATTTCAAGGCCCAGGTCGATGTCACTGGCAAAAATGTAGCCGATTTTGCTGCCGAAACCGAAATGAGGATACCATTTACGCTCAAGCAGCCAGCGATATGTGAACTGCATTCCGAATCCGAGGGAATGGAAAGCTGAATCACCTTTTTCATAGGCATAATAAGGAACCAGATCAAAACCTGCCCCGCTGCCGCCCATGTTCAGGCCGAGATTGATCAGAAGAGCATTACGCGCCGAAAGATCACCTATCTTGAAGTCGCCCCTGGCCGGTCCGAACCAGCCATACCCCAGGCGCGGCGCAATGGCAAATGGCGCCATGGGATCGGAGTCGCCTTTATGTTTTTTCAGACCTTTTTCTTCTCCTCCGGATTTATCTGAATCATGCTTCTGAGAATCCGAATTTTCATTGTTCTCACCCTGATTATCGCTCTTAATGGCTTCATCCGAAGCAGAATTATCTGCAGATTTCTGCATATCATCGGATTTTTCTGCACACACAGCCGTATTTGCAAAAGCAGAAAGCAGCAGAACAATAAACAGAAGCAACGCTTTTCTCATCTTATTTCCCCTGAAAATATAAGAACAATCAGAATTCGCCTCTTTAATAAATATAGCAGAAAAAGTATTTAAAAGAAAGGCCGCACCTGAACAGCGCGGCCTTTCAATTCGGCAGTGTTTAAATTAATTGTTATTCGTTGTAGTTTCCGCCCATTTCATAACCGCCGACGGTGCCTTCATAGGTGCCGTCTGAGTTGACGGTGATATCGAAATTGACGTCACCGGAAACTTTACCTGAAGCATTGAGATCACCGGTCATATTCCACGAGAAATTGGCGCCCGACATTTCGTATACAATCGAGATAATGCCGTTAAGAGTGATTCCCGTGCTTACCCAGTCGATGAAATCCAGATCGAATTTATAGTTCATCGTGGTCTGATCTTCGGAGACTGTGTACTCGCCGGTAATATTCGCCATTCCGCCTTCGGCGCTCTGAACGGTGCCGCTGAAGCTGCCGGTTTCAGGATCGTAGGTAAAGCTTCCTTCATCAGCAACAAGCTTGGCGTTTCCACCAGAGGTCGCAATTCCGCTCTGGATTTGCCCCAGAGCGGTACCGGCGGCGTTGAAAGCCGCTCCATACACCAGGCCGGCGTCTTCCTGACTCATCTTTTTGTCTTCGCCGCAGCCGACAACCAGCAGAAGCATAAGAACGAGAACCGCATATACAGATTTCTTGAACATAATATCCTCCCTGAATGATTTTTTGTTTTTAATTGCCCCTGTAGTGAGACTTCCGTCCCGCTTGAGAATGTATGGAATATATTTCAGAGGGGCCGAAAAGTCAAGGATACAGTTCAGCGTCAGTCCTCAAGCACAAAACGAAATGGAATCTGTATTTTCGTTGCTACCGGCGTTTTATCGCGCATTCCCGGAGTAAAAGAAGATTTTCTGACGGCTTCGATTGCAGCTTCATCCAGTCCGAAGCCGAGCTTTTTAAGCACTTTAACTTTTCGGACTCGCCCGGTTTCGTCGATAAGGACTTCAAGCAGCACAACGCCTTCTATTTCTTTTTCGCGTGCCTGCTCCGTATAAATCGGTTTTATGCTCGTTTTCCATGAAGGCATGGAGGTGAGTTTTCCGGCAGGCACAATTTTCTTTTTCTGTTTGGGAAGAGGCTTGATTTTGTCGGGGTCTATGTACTCCTTCTCCATTTCCTTTCCCAAAGTGTTTCCAACGCGAACCGAAACACCCGAATCGCCGGCGCCCAGGGAATCTTTAGTCACTCCGAAAACTTCTGGAGCCGGCTCTTCCGGCGGCGTCGGAGGCTCTTCATTGGGCTTCGGCGTCGGCTTTGGCTGCTCCGGTTCCGGTTTGGGCGGTTCAGGTTTGGGTTCGGGCTTGGGTTTGGGCTTGGGTGGTTCGGGTTTTATTTCAGTTTTTTTTTCAGGGGCGCGCTTCTGCTGAATGGCGACCTTTATTGTACGCGGAGGAGTTTTTATTTTTGAAGCGACTTCAGAAGAATAAGCATACACTGCTATGTGCAGAACAAGCGAGATTACAAGCACCAGCAATACCGTTGAACGCCCCCGCTTATTTTCCGTCACCGTAACCTTTAACATTTACAGCCTTCAACACTCAATAACAGATGATTGCTGTATCACAGTAACTGCAATATGGCAAATCGCCCATGGCAGCAGACTTTGTTTTATGATAAATTCAAATTTACTGTTTTCAATAATAAAAGAGGCGAGTTGAAGATGAACCACAGAACAGCGCTTTGTTTTTCGCTTGCAGTACTGTTTTTCATATACGAGTCGGCGCTGCTGAACGCAGGCACGGAAAAAAATTCGGAATACGGAAGCGCCGTTTTTTCCGACTCATTCGACAGCATGAACATCCCGGACGAAAGCGGAACCATCACGCCTCAGATTTTCGAAAACGCCGCAACTTATCTGCTGAAGAGCGGACGCTACGACTGGCTGTCTTTTTACATCGAACGTGCGCCGAACCATTATTTCAGACATTATGCAGAGTTCCGCATATACAGCCGTTTCGGACATACTGAGCGCGCCAGAACCAGGCTGATTGACTTCGTTGATGGATTGAAAAAAGAACTCGCCAAACAAAAAACCGACGTTCGTTACGATGCGGAGCTGGCCTCGGCTTTCGCATGGCTGCGCGAGCGGGAATTCGATTCCGATCGCAAACTGCTTGACGAGTTGTGCCAGGCATTGCCCGGTAATCATTCCTTGGCCGCTGAACGCATACGATGGACAGACTGGCTTGACGGAAGACCGGCAGCCATTAATGAGATTGAAAAACTGAGAAAAAATGAAAAAAGCGACATCGGTCTGCTGATAGAAGCTGCCGGCATATACGGCGACTGGCTGGAAACCGACAGGGCCGTGCGACTGTTTCTTGAAGCATGGCAACGCGCCGAAAACGATGAAGATATATGGGAGATATACCGGAAAAGTGTCGCCATAAATGTTCCGGCACTCGAAAAGAAACTGGCGGAACGGATTCTGAATAAAGACAGAAGCCTGAATTCCCTGAAAACAATATATGAGAATGGCAATATCAGCACAGAAAAACTGAAAACGCAGCTGGATTCCCTGCTGAAACAGAATTCGCTTAAAGATTCAGAACGCACGGCTGCCGCCGAACTGCTGTTGAAAGCAAAAGATCGAAAAAAAGCGGCGGAACTGGCGGAAAGCATCAGCTCCGAAGGCGATGCTGCAACTCTTATTGCCAAAGCCCGACTGTTTGCCGGGCTGCACGGCGGAGAAGTCGAACAGGACAAACTGAGACTGTATTCAGGTAAAAAGATTGAGGCAATAAAGCGTCTGGTTTCCACGCTGGACTATTCTCAACCGGCATTCGTTTATCGCGTTTCGGAGCTTGTGGACAGAGAAGAAAGGGACGCCGAAAACTACAGACTGCTCAGGCCCTTAATCGACAAACTGCGGACTCATTTCAGTGGCGCTTATATGCAATTACAGGAATTGAGACTTTTGCAGCAGGCCGGAAAAAACGAAGAGGTGCTGGCCGGGCTGAATTCGCTTTACAAACAGCATGCGGATAAACCGCTGCTGCAGATCGCTGTTGTTTCCGAAGCGATTCGTTTTATCGAAGACGGCCTCGAAGATGCTCAGGACGGACGTTTGCGCAAATGGTGCGAAGACAAAACCATGGCGACAGCCGACACGACAAAAGACGGTTTTGCACTTTCGATCTGCGCGGAATTGCTTGATCGTATCTCGAAACGCGGCGAAGCGGCAAACATCCGGCAGAAGCTTGCGCTGAGCACCGAAGCATCAAACGATCTCATCATCGAAATGAGCGCCGCAATGCTAAACAGCGCCGGGCATGAGCGCATCGCTGGAACATTGAAGCGCATCAGAACCGACAGCATGGAAATGCGCCACAAGCTTATGTTGATTGAAATTCTTTACAGGTGCGACGAGCAGGAACGCGCGACATCACTGCAATACGGCATCGCCGAGGAAAACAATTTGAACAACAGACTGCAGCTTGTGCGACGCCTGATTCCTCACTTTGAAAAATACCGTCAATCGCTCAGCTATCTGACTCAGACGGCAAGAATTTCTCTGGATGTATTCAGTCATCAGATAATAATGCTCCTGCGCAAACACTGCGAATCGGAAAACATCGCAGCCGCCGATTTCGCAGAGGCTTTCTCCATACTGCGGCGTATGCAGGCGGACTTGTCCGTCAACGACGCCAGACGCGACAGCGAAACACGCTTTTACATGTGGGAGAATTCCGGTGCTGTCGAAGAAGCCGTCTACAATATTTTCGAACTTATTCCAGTTTCCAGAAAAGAAGGAGATTTCCCTGCCGGCACAGCCGCTGAACTGGCGCGGCTGGCGAATTCAGATTTTCTGGATGTTCTGAAATCGCAGAAAGAAAAAGGCCCGCTGTCTGCGACGGATATGTTTGAAATAACAATTGCCGCAGCGATAAAAAGCCCTGAGGCTGCAGGCGGATTCGATTCGATAATTGAAGAGTGGAAGAACAAACTGGAACAGAAAACAAAAGCTGCAGAGTTTTTCGAAATGGCGCTGAGCCTGAACTCTGCCGCGCTGACAGCAGAACAGAACGCCGAAGAGCGGGCCGCCCATTACAGGAAAATCCGCAACAGGATGGAGAGTGAGAAGGTTTTTTGGGAGAAACTGAAAAACAATAAGAACGACGATGCCCAACAGAATGACGCGCAGCCCGTCAACACACAGATGCGCCTGCAAATCAACAAAGACCCTCGTCAGCATATTCTCTCGGCTTCACAGGTGGAAGCGGCTGTCAGAGCAAATACAGACGGCCTTGAGCATTGTTTCAAAATCAGCCACGACGGATATCCGCCGGAATTCAAAGGCTTCATCATTACCGACCCGGAAGGTTTTGTCGAAAACGCCGACGTGTACAGCCTGAACTCAAGCCCTGATCTGCACAAATGCATCAAAGAACGCCTGCATGCCGTTTACGTCCCCGACATCGAAGCGCCATTCGGATTTGCACACCTCGATTTCAAATACGTTAAAGCTGCGCCGGAAACGGAAAACGAAGCTGAGAAGGACGCAGATAATTCAGGGCTGCGGCTGGCACAACTCGAAGAATTGAAATCAAAAGCCGAAAAACAGATGAAAATATGGAGCGACTGGCCGGATGAAATTCAGAAGCGCTCCAATAATATGCTCGAGCTGGCGCTGGACTTGAGCGCAGACTCGAAACTTCAGAAAAAAATCGCCGGCTGGCAGTTCATAAACGGACAGGAAGACGAAGCAAGACGAACCCTGCATATGGCGATATGGACACAAGTCGGAAACTGGCTGGGCATAATGACGGCAGTACTGGCGGCGTTTTGGCTGGCTGCGTACTTCAAAAAGCGGATAAAAAATACGAAGCAGTGAAACATTCTTACGCTTCAGAAAAAACAATGCGCGCCCTATGGGCGCGCATTGTTTTTTCAATCGCATTATCAGTTTTTTTTACTCTTCGATACTTTCCTCATATTCGGCAGTCTTTTCTTCAGCACTGCGCTTGTCGCTGAGATCGACACAGCAGCGGAAACCGACCGAGTCTTCACGGTCATCCCACTCATGGTCAATCCATGAGCTGCATTTCATGCCGTCGGAGTTGCTCCAGGCGCCGCCGCCGTAAATAGGCTGTTTGCTGTCGGAATAGCTGTGACTGTCGGTCCACTCCCATGCGTTGCCTGACATATCAAGCGCCTGGTAAGTACCGACACAGTTGCTGAGAGAGCCGGTGTTGCGCACCGCCTTGCCGCCATGAGCATCGCCGTAGTCGGCGCCGTTGCAGTACTGAGCCTCATAGGTACTGCCATACGGATAGTTGCGCGTCATGTTTTCGGAACAGGCGCTGGCCCACAACTGAGGCGAACACAGCTCCTTGCCGGCGCGTGAACAGGCTTTTTTGGCCTGGTCGAACGTTATGAAGCGTGAAGGTTTTATATTGGCGACGGAACAGGCGCGTGGCTTCGGGTCAAGGCAGATATAGTCGTCGCCGTTGGAGTAGAAACAGGCCCAGTAGTCGTTGCCGCTCTGACCGCGATAATTGCTGCCGCAGTCGTAGCTGCGCGAAACTACGGCTTCATATTTGTCGATGCACCAGGAAGTACCCGGAATTTTAACCATGTTGCTCCAGCCGTTGCCGCAATCGCCCGGCTCGGTGAATGTGCTGCTGCCGACGCAGTTGCCGTAAGCGTCGCACTTGTCGCTGAAGGTGCCGGAGTTGCCGTCATCGCATGAAGTTCCGGCTGAAGCCAGGCCGCAGGTGTCGGTACTTTCGTTGCAGTCAAGACTGCGGCACTGTGCATTGGGACATCTTTCTTCTCCTATGCAGTTGCCGCTGTAACAGTAATCATTTTTGGTACACCAGAGGCTGTCGTTGCAGCTGGTATTGTTTGGACGGTTCGCTGCGTAGCACGCACCAGACGTTGTATTGCAGGCGCCATACTTGCATTGAGTGTCGTAACTGCTGCAGTCTTTGGTGGTGCCGGAACAGACGCCACCGGAACAGACATCATTGAGCGTACAGGGATTGCTGTCATCACAACTTTCGGTGTTCGGCATATGCTGACAGCTTCCGTTCTGACAAGCATCAATAGTACAGGGGTTGGAGTCCGAAGCACAGGCCACGGTATTGTTTACGTGCTGACAGCTTCCACCCTGACAGACATCGGTAGTGCAGATGTTGCCGTCGTCGGTGCAGGAATTGCTATTGTTTGTGTATACACATCCGCTGCTCAGAGCGTTCGGGTTGTCGGCATCGCAGACCTCTGTAGTACACACGTTGAAGTCGTTGCAGTCACGCAGGCTGGAACCGACGCAGGCTCCGCCGCTGCAAACATCGACAGTTGTACAGGGATCATCGTCGTTGCAATAATTGCTGTTGTTGACATTTGAGCAGCCGCTGCTGGGGTTGCACGAATCGGTGGTGCAATCGTTACCGTCGTTACAATCATCCGTCGCGCCGGAAGAACAGACACCGTTAACACACACATCGTCAAGCGTACATAGGCTGCCGTCGCTGCAGTCGGTTCCCGTAAGTTTGGTGTTCAGACAACCCTGAAAACGGACGCAACTGTCTGCGGTGCAGTCGTTGCCATCGCTGCAGTCGCGTGGCGTGGCCCCCTGAGCACAAACGCCGTTGTCGCAATAATCACCGATAAAACACGGATCGCCGTCATTACAGGATGTGTTGTTTAGATTGTCGAACTGACAACCCTGATAGGCCAGACAGTAATCGTTTGTACACTGGTTGTTGTCGTTGCACACGGTCTGAGTCGGTCCTCGCATGCAGACGCCGGCTGAGCAGGTATCGCCCGTGTAGCAGGGATCGCCGTCGTTACAGGCAATGCCGCTCAGAGAATTGTGCTTGCAGCCAATGTTTTTGAGGCAGTAATCTTCAGTACAGTCATTGCCGTCGTTACATTGGGCATTGTTGTGAGAACCGGACTGGCACAGACCGCTGGCTCCACAGATGTCGCCGGTTGTACAGGGGTCGCCATCCTCACAGCTGTTGCCGACATTCGGCAGCGGATCGTAGACGCAGCGGTCATTGACTGAATCGTAACTGTCTTCGGTGCACGGATTGCCGTCGTCACAGCAGTCAAGAGACTGTGTCCCCGGCAGGCACTCGCCGGCGCTGCAATGATCGCCCACCGTGCACATGTTGTCGTCATCGCAGGATGTTGTCGAAGGCTTGTCTGTATATTCGCATTCCGAGCCTTCAGGCATGCTGCTGTTGCAGTAGTCGGTGGTACAGACGTTGTTGTCGTTGCAGGTTTTCAGGCTCTGGTATTTGGAACAGGTGCCGGAATAACAGTAATCGCCGAGTGTGCAGGGGTTGTTGTCGCTGCAGGCAGCGTTGTTGTTGGTTGTCGAAGTACAACCGATGAGAGGATTGCAATACCATGTCTTGCAGGGTGTAACTTCTCCATTACCGCACACCATCGGTGTTCCGGGGACACATGTTCCGACACCGCCCACATTCTGACAGGTATCGTTTTCGGTGCAGATGTTGTTGTCGGAACAGGATGTTCCGACAAGAACAGCATTATTGCAAAGACCGGTTTCAGGAATGCAGGTGTCAGGGCCGGTACAGGGGTTGCCGTCGGCGCAGGATTTGGCTGTGCCGGCAACGCAGGTAGGCACGCCGAGTACGGTATCGCAATGATCGTTCACGGTGCAGAGATTGCCGTCTTCACAATTTCCCGGCAGGAAGCTATTACTGCAGCCGCCTTCCGGGCCTGGAGAACACACGTCGAAAGTACAGGGATTGCCGTCATCGCAAGTGTTGACCGGACCGGACACGCACTGACCATCCGCGTTGCAGGTATCGTTGACTGTACAGGCGTTATTGTCGGTACAGCTTTTACCTTCATTGATTTCATAAACGCATTTGTTCTGATCTTCATCACAGAAATCGTCCGTACATTGGCTGCCGTCGTTGCAGCTGCGATTCGAAGTTGGGCTGCAGACGCCGCCGTCGCAGACATCGCCGATGGTGCAGAACTGCTTGTCGTCACAAGGCTTGCCGTCAATAACAGGCTTGAAAACGCAACCGGTTTCGGGGTCGGCGTTCGGGTCGGAAATATTGCAGTCGTTGGTG
>JAKQSH010000148.1 GCA_029570245.1 Deltaproteobacteria bacterium
CGCCCAGCCACACCGAGCCGTCGGATGAAAGTCTGATGGAGTGTATATCGTTGCCCTGCGGCCAGGACGAAATCCAGCACAGGCCGTCCGGGCTGCATGTCTCGCCGCTGAAACCGTCTTCAAAATTGATGTTAACAGCGTCTTCGTCCGTTTCCTTTTCGGAATCGCTTTCGTCGTCGCCGTCCGACTCGTTTTCTTCGTCGCCGTCAGGCTCGTTCTCGTCGTCTCCGTCAGGCTGATTCTCACTCAAATCATCGTCGCCGCTGTCGCTGTCGCCGTCGCCGGACCAGTCGTAGCATTCGGCTTCGGTCAGGCAGGTGCGGGTAACCGGGCAGCAGATGACGTGCTTGTTTACGTCGCCCATGTTTTCATCCATGCCGACACAGATCGCACCCTGCACTCCGCCGAAACTGTCGAGCAGCGGACGCTTTTCGAAGTCGCCCCAGTTGACGCCCGCGCAGTCCTCGCCGTGACCGCCGTAGTTCTCAAGGCTGCATCCCCAGCCAGCAACAGATACCAGAGCCGCCAGAAGCAGAATTGAATGCAAGGTGGCGTTTTCCGACTGTTTATTCTTAATGGCCATGATTACGGACCTCCGAATGTCTTGCTAAAAACTGAAGCCGGTGGAAACGAAGGCGCCGCCTTCGGTGGGGGTGACTGAGGCTCCGTCCCAGATGTCGCTGCCGCCCGATCCGGCATTCTGCGAATCGAGGACGAAAAGCACCACCGAACTTATCAACAGGCCGCCGCCCACGCCGTAAAGAATGTAGGAGGCCAGCATGTAGTTGTCGCGTTTGTCGCGGTTGCTTTCAAGACCGTCAAGGCTGGAGGCGTTTTTCTGGTCTTCGGAAGCTTTAGCCGCCAGACCGGTGAATACGCCGCCCAGACCGGCGCAGAAAAGACCCGTACCGAAAGTTGTCCATTTGGCGATCTGCATGGCGTTGGTGCGTTCTTCAACAACCGGGGGAGTTATGAACACTATGTCATCGGTGCGACCTGTGTTGGAATCCTCTACCGGCTTGTTTTTGTCTATAATGTATCCCAGACGTTTAAGTTCCGAGTAAAGACGCTGATAGGATTTTTCCAGAAGGCGCGTTTCGTCGCTTTCGACAATGAGAAACTCCTTCAGAATGCGCATGTTCTTCATTTCGACCAGCCTGACCAGCAGACTCAACTCAACGAAGGAGGCTCCCAGGCTGGCGTCCAACTCAACCAGCTTTGCACTGAGCTTGCCGACCACCATAAGGTCGTAGTTTCCTCCATCAATCAGACCCGACAGGCAGGACTGATCTATCCAGCAACGCTCGTACATGTACAGCTGACGCCGGTTGAGCCCGCTCATAAGGCTTTCATGTTCGACTATCTGCGTCGGTTTGACGTTGATGGCGCTTAAGGCCTCTTTCAGCTGCTTGTTGATGAGAGGCACCATGTCGCGCGAAGTTCGTTTTTCAGCTTCAACGGTTTGACGCACATTGAAAAGTGCAATTTTCAGCGTTTCTTCAATGCCCGGCTCTGTGGCGGACTTGTCAGCGGCTTTCTGTGCCGGCGCCGGAACCGGCGCGACGCCTTCATCGTCCGGGATAGTCTCCGCATCGTCCGGCGCCACATAGGCGTCGTCGGGAACATAATCGTCATCCATGGCGTGAATCAGACAGGGCATAAGAAAGACTGACAGTGCCAGCGCAACTGCCACGCATGGCTTGAGCATGGTACCCTTCCTCCGTAAATAAAATGAAACACCTGCGGAGTCGAAAATCTCCCCCGCCTCTAAGATCACCTTATATGGTCGATAATTCTACCTTATCGGCGACTCGAACGCAAATCAGGCGGAGAGATTACTGACTGCATTATACAGCCCTCACACATACAGGAGAAGCGCAGCGGTGTGGCATTGTGAAATACAGCAATCGGCGGGCTGAGCAGTCCCCGGTTTGCAAAAACACCTCCGGCGTTCCTATGCAGTCTCCCGCTGAAGTATCATTCCTGCGCAAGCTCAGAATCCAGATTCGGCTATTTGCGGACTTTTTAATGTAAGTCGCCTCGGCGCGGTTTATCGCAGCGGGACTTTCTTTGCGCGTCCAAAGAAAGTCCCCCAAAGAAAAGACGGGACGCGCCTTGTTTTGCGCGCCGGCCTGCGGCCACCGCTTGCTCCGCCGGGCGTGCGCAAACTCGGACTGCTGCGCAGTCCTCGAACATGTGCGCCCGCTTTTTCCTCCGTCGCTGCACTGCGCGCAAAAGGGCGCGGAAAGCGGAAGAATGCGATGCTTTTTCACGGAGTGGCGGTCGTTTGGGTTTTAACGCTGCGCTCTGTCGCACATGCGCGCGCGAAGCGCGCGCATTATAAACCGCGCTTGCTTAACTTCAAGGTCGGCAAACTGGGAACTACTCAGAATCGGCGGGACTTGCGCCTTGACAGTCCGGGCGACTTGTAACATTCTTTCCAGACACGGCTGCATACGTTACGCGGCCACAGAAAGCAAAGAGACAGGAAAAAAATGCAAAGACCGTCTCATATTGAAATCTTGTTGGTGATTACGGGGGTTCTGTTGCTGATGGCATGCTCGACTGGAAAAGAACGTATTCGTGCAGCGGACAAATCGAATGCTGATCTTATCGACGGCTCGGAACTGGCGCTGCTGAAATCGGGCGGCCTATCTGAAGCAATGGCGGTAGTCCGCAATACGGATGAATCGAAAATCGAATTTCTCAGGCGACAGGCTGCGGCGGTATTGCCGTCCGATCCGAATCTGCCGACGCTTCTGGCGCGGATGCGCGCCACGGTAGAACTTGAACAGGGCGTCGGAATAGCCGCTCCGCAGATCGGAGTTTCACGCCGTGTAATATGGGTGCAGCGACTGGATAAGGCTCCAGAAGTGCCTTTTGAAGCCTGCCTTAACCCCGAAATCCTCTCAATGTCCGAAAACACGGAGACGGAATGGGAAGGTTGCCTGTCGGTGACGGAAGGCTTCGGCAGAGTTGTGCGCCCGGCGGAAATCGTTGTACGTTGTCAGAACATGGACGGCGTCTGGCGCGAGGAAAGCGTTTCCGGTTTCACCGCAAGAATTTTTCAGCATGAAATCGACCACTTGAACGGTGTTCTTTTTACTGACCGCATGGACAGAGGAAGTGAAATAATGCCGGAAGAAGAATACCGGGCCATGCGGAAAAAAGAAAAAGAAGCCGAAGAGAGCAAAAATCAGCCTGTTCCAGAAAGTTGATGTGACAATCCGTTCATCGGAATAAAAGCAGAAATGAAAAAAGCGGCGCTTTGAAAGCGCCGCTTTTTTGCAGATACCTGAAAATTACGACGCCTGCGCGGCGGGTTCGGTCTGCATATTGGGGTCTTCCGATTCCGGCGGCAGCTGCTCTTCCTGCGGTGCATTTTCTTCTTCGGGCGCTTTCTGCTGATCGCGGAAGAAGGGGTCGAAGTGATAGCCGATTGAAATGGTCACGTCGTGGGTGGCCATTGTGTATTTGCCCGGAAGCGGGTTGCTTTCGACTCCGGTAAGGTCGCGCGGCAGCAGGTAAACCAGCATGTAAGCGACATCGGCATAGAACCCGTACCATTCGGTGCCGAAGCCGATGCAGGAGTTGATGCGGTGACCGTCCGGAAGCATGGGGTCGAGATATTTCTCGTCGGTTACGTCGCCGTCAAGCATGATGCCCAGACGCATTGCGAAATGCTCATGGAACCACCACTCGCCGCCCAGTCGAACCTGGATGAAGTCGCGATAATGTTTGGTTTCGGTCTGTTCGTAAATGTTGTTCTCCGGGTTGCGGTCCTGCTTCAGACCTTCCTCGAACTTGAATGTCAATTTGTTGTAGCTCGACCACAATGTACCCCAGACATCCAGTTCCAGCGAAAGATTGTCGAGAATCCAGAAGCGCGCGCCGGCGTTCACCAAGTGCGGCAGAGTCAGTTCGGACTTGAAATTCTGGTCCGGGAACATCCATGCGATGGACGGCGAAACGTCGAAGTCGGCTTTACCGTTGTCGAGCTTCATTTTTATGCCCGAACGGTAGCTGGCGCCCATGCGCACCCATTTGGCGGGCTGATACATAACACCTATGTTGGCGCCGAAGCCCCAGGTGTCGCCCAGCAGATGCAGCTGGTTATCAAGCGGATCGGTGCCGTAGAAGTCTGAACCGGAGGTCAGACCGCGTTTGATGGAAATCTGACCGTATTTGGCGTCGAAGCCCACCGCCACCGCAAAACCCTTGAAGGGTCCGAAGGAAATGTTAGGGTTGAGGGTCACTGAGGAAAGACCGGCCTGGCGCACGATGTGATCGCCGTACCAGCCTTTCGGCCATTTGATTTCGAGGCCGAAGTCGATGAATTCCGCCATGCCGACTGCAAGCCAGTCGTTGATTTTGAACGAGGCGAAGAAGTGCGGGGTGACTATCGGATCGTCAACGATGTTGGTGCGGTTGCCTTGCGGGTCTTCAAAATAACCGGTCGGAATGTAAATTGTGCTGACGGCTTCGAAATGCAGACCTTCGATGAACGAAAGGTTGGCGGCATTCTGGAAAACGTTTGAGGGCTTGGTTCCGGCGGCTATAACCGCACCGCCCTGAGCCATGCCGTCGCCTGACATTTCCTGAATGAAGAAGGCATTGGCAAAAGCCGAAGCGGGAATAAGGAAAAGCAGAGCGGCAAGAATGAAATTGACTGATTTTTTCATGGTGCGCCCCCTTTATTCCGCGCTTGCGCCGGTGGTGAAAGTCCACATCAGGGTCAGATCGGCGCGATCTTCAATGAATTTCGCCTCATCGACCAGCCAGGTGATTCTATCCATATAGTGAAGTCGCAGATATTCCAGATAAGACAGAACCGTGGAAACATCCTGTCCGGCGCCTTCAAGGTCTTTTCCGTTCAGAAGTATCGAGTCCGCGCGGCTGTCGAGGTAGGGCGAATTAAGGTTGCCTTCCGAGTCGATCAGCGGCTGCGTGACGCGCGTCAGGCCGAAATAAACCTGGTCGGCGGTGGGCAGACCGTTCTGACCGATGACACGGTTGGACATGACCACCATATATTCTGTGCTTTCTTCAAGTTCTGCGGCGGGGGTGATTACCACCGTTGCGCCGCTCTCGTCGTTTGACGTGAGTGCTACCGAAATCGCCACGTCGGTTGCGCCATCTGCGGCCAGCTTGAAAAGCTTGATGTTTTCGCCGGTTACAGTTTCCTCCTTTACCGGCAGCGAAAGCTTGAAAGTGGGTTTGGCGTCTGTCGCCGCGTCGGCGTGCTGCATTTCCATCACGCCGTCTATTCTGCGCGGAACGTCAACCGGAGACAGATCGGCCATGGGGTTCATCATATCCACTCCGGCATCCCAGAACAGCGTGTTTATGCCGTTGTAGAATTTTCCGAAGGAATTGGACATGATGGTGAAATGCACGGCGTTTATTATTTCGCCACGGTTGCGCGATTCGCCGACAACCGTCTCCCAGATTCTGACGCCGTAGTCGATGATCTGGCGAGCGCCTTCGAGCTGCCACAGGGCGGCCTTGTCGCTTACAAGATTGCTACGG
>JAKQSH010000036.1 GCA_029570245.1 Deltaproteobacteria bacterium
GAAATTCCTGAAGCGGCGTGAATCTCGAAGTGGTCTTTCATGGCCGCCATACGACGCATGATATCAAGCGCTCTTTCGTTGTCGGCCAGAAAAGCGTCGTCAAAAAGCGCCAGATTGCGAATGCCGAGTTCGCCGACTATCAGGTGAATTTCCCGCTCAACACGTTCAGAACTCAGCCTGTCCCACTGCGGATGCAATGCTTTTACTCCGCAGTAAATGCAATTGTACGGGCAGCCGCGTGAGGTCATAAGAGCTGCGGCGTCGGCATGCCGCGCCAGTTGATGCGCAGGAAGAATATTTTCGAAATCCGGCTCAACAAGCTTTTTTCCAAGCAGACCGGAAAGGAGTTCTACATTGCTTTCGAGCGCCCCCGAAAAAACAAGGTCTGCACCGCTTTCGGCACGTGCGTGTTCCGCACACAGTGTAGCGTAAACTCCGCCCAGATAAACAGGAACATCCGGCCAGAGCGACTTTACAAGTTCAACGCTTTCACGAACACCCGAAGCCCAATATGTCATCATGCTGGTCATCAGAACTGCATCGGGCTTTTCGAACGAAGTTTCAAGTGCAATCCGGGCTATTTCCGGCGGCAGACCGTAACGGCAGAAGCGACGCATTATATTAGGCAAGACATCTGGACGCGGTATTTCTTCACGATAAAAACGCCCTGCCCCTATCGAACGGCGGGCAGGCCGCAGATGCTCAGGCAGGAACGGTGAAAGCGGGTCGGTCAGGTCAAACAGATCGACGCTGAAGCCGGATTCAAGCAGCAATCCACCCAGCCAGAAAAGCCCGAGCGGCCTGGCCCAGAAATCGAAAGCGGCGAAATCGTGAATCCACGGGTTCACCAGAAGCACTCGTCTTGTATCGCGCGACTTCATTCCAGAAAAATGTCCGATCCGTATAACACAATGAGAAGCACTGGACTTTCTGAGCGGCATTTGTAATCCAGAGTGCGATTCAGAGCAAGAAATAGTTGGCATCAATAAGACAGACGGACTTTACTTTTCATATTTTAGGAGTAGAGAATATTCATCTTTATTCTGTTGGTGAGTTCTAATGGACGTATCGCTGCTGCAAACCGGATTTCTTGTTTTCGTCGTGTTCATGGCGGGCTTTGTCGATTCAATCGCCGGAGGCGGCGGTCTTATAAGTCTGCCTGCGTATTTCGCAGCCGGACTGCCTGCGCACGCCGCACTGGCCACCAACAAATTTTCAAGCTTCATGGGGACGCTGGCCGCCACGTACCGCTATTACCGCGCCGGTCGCATGAAGCTCAAACTCGGTCTTTCCGCCGCAGCCGGAGCCCTGGCAGGCTCAGCCGCCGGAAGCCGTGTGGCGCTTCTGCTGGACGGAAAAACGATCAATACGCTGGTGCTGACGCTCATTCCTGCGGTGCTGGTGTTTTTCATAATTAAAGATCGTATTTTCAGATCGCCGGACAAAGGCATTGAACACAAAAAAAACAAATACACATCCAGACAGGAAACAGCCATCTCAACTGTCATAGGCACCGCCGTCGGTTTTTACGATGGACTCTTCGGACCCGGAACCGGCGCATTTCTTACCCTGGGGTTCAATTTTTTCCTGCGCATGGATTTGGTTTCGGCCTCCGGCAATGCCCGCCTTGCCAACCTGGCTTCGAATTTCGGTGCGCTGGCGGTTTTTGCATTCAGCGGAAACATACTTTTCCCGCTGGCGCTGTTCACGGCTGCCGGCGGTATTGCCGGAAACATGCTTGGCTCGCGCCTTGCGCTGAAAAAAGGCGAGCGCATCATAAAGCCGTTCATGGTGATCGTGCTTCTTATCCTGCTGGCAGAAGTAATTCGACAGAGAATTTCCTGACGCCCCGGACAGGCGATTTTCAGTCGTCAAGTTCCAGGATTTCAGAGGCGATATAGTTCAGACGCTTGCCGATAGTGTAAAGCCCGGAAAGAACAGACAGATGCGCCGCTGAAGATTCAACGGTCTCCTGTCCTCCGGCGATGAGGCGGTTAAGATGCGCATCGCGCAATTCGCGCTCCAACTGGCGGTCACGCTCTTCGCGATTGATAACCTGACGGGCGTGCTCGCGGTCGAGATCGACAAGGGCATGATCGACTTTTTCGTATTTGCGGTAAATCCGGTGATGGAACTTGCGCAGATCACGGAAGCCTTCCGGTGAAAAGTGCAGCTTTTTGTGAGTCAGTTTCACGACAGCATGCAGAACTTCCTTAGTCAACAGATCGCCCGCGCCTTCGATGTGTTCAGTAATGTAAATAAGCGTTCGCAGGCGCTTGGCCTGTCCTTCCGACAGAGAACGTTTGGCGATACTGGCAAGAAACGGCCTTATGGCCTTTTCAAGAGTATCCAGCTTATCGTCTTCTGCAATGATCTGATCCAGATGCGCTTCGTCTGCATCGCGCATGGCGATGTAGGTATCGTAAAGGTTGTCGCCGAAGATGCGCAGCATTCGTTCAACTTCGCGTTTGGCCTGATCCAGCGCCACCTGCGGCGAAGCCAGCAGCGCCGCATTGTTGATGTAAAGCGGTGCGAAAGGAATCTCCTTATTCGTAAACGGCACCAGCTTCTGAGTCAGAACTTTCAACGGCTTAATCAAGGGCAGGAAAATTACACCCGAAACAAACCCGAAAAGCGTAAAGGCGTTGGCGATCTGGCGCGGCAGGCTGTCACCACCGAAAAGCCCGGAAAGGTAACGCGTCAAATCCAGAAACGGATCGAGGAAGGGCAGCATTACCAGCACGCCGCCGACGGAAAATATCAGGTGCGCTACCGCAACACGCTTTCCGGCGCGAGAGGTTCCCAGGCTGGCCAGAAGCGCGGTGGCACAGGTCCCGACCGAAGCCCCCATGCTTAAAGCGAAGGCGCCTGAGAGGCTCATAAAACCTTCTCCCGCCAGCGCCATAACCAGACCAACAGTGGCTCCGCTGCTCTGAATTACGGCGGTGAAAATCAGACCGGCTATAATGGAAAGATAAACGTTGTCGCTGAACTCCAGCAAAACATCGGTAAATTCTGGCATACCTTTCAAGGGCTGCATGGCTACAGACATCACGTCCATACCAAAGAATATAAGGCCGAACCCCATAAGGACTGAACCAAACTGTCTCAGGCTGTCGCGCCGCCCCATTATCATAAGCAGAAAACCAACCGCCACCATGGCCAGCGAATACTGCGATATGTTGAAGGAGATAAGCTGCACTGTAACGGCGGTTCCGATTTTGACACCCAGAATGACGCCGATGGCCTGTGTAAGAGTCATCATTGTGGCGGCTACGAATCCGACCAGAAGCACTGTCGCTGCCGAACTTGATTGCAGCACACCAGAAACCACAGCTCCGGCAAACATGGCCGTGAAGCGATTGCTTGTGATGCGCCCCAGGAAAAGACGCATTCTGTTTCCGAGCGCCTTCTGTATGTTTTCACCGGCAATATTCATACCGTATATAAACAGGGCCAGGCCGCCGAGAAGACCGAAGAGAAGAAAAACCATCCAGCCGGGAGTCAAAGCTCTTGCATTTGTAATAAGCGGTTCAGATTGCGCGACATTACCATGCAGAAATGCGCCGATTATGTAATCGCCCTCACCTTCCCCATACCAGAAATCGACTGCGGCGATTCCATTTTCGTCGCTTATTACGCGATTGGCCGCCAGTCGGGCGGCTTCACCGTTGCGCGGATAATGCAGCAGGCGGAATTGAACGATTTCGCCTGAGGCCGGATTGCCGTTCTTGGTAACTTTCAAGGTTATGGGCGTTTTGCTTTTCCGCCCGGTGACTCCGACCATCTGAGACATGCCCGGACTGTAGGACATCTGCGTCATTTCGTAAATGTACCCTTCCAGGCGCGGCGAATGAATTTTGTCTGATTCCATAAGAGGTGGAGCTTGTTCGGAATCGTGCCGGAGAGAACATGAAGCTAAAAAACAAAACATCAGAGCCGGCAGACAAAGCCACAGAAAATATCTGGTTGAAGCGGTATTAGGCATACTGTATAACGCTCGTTCAGTACCGGAACATACCGGCAATGAGTATATACAATATATCAGCAGCCTGATGCTTGTCGAGAAAAATTGCTTTGCGAAACATTTGGCAATAGACTGTTCACATCGGTGAGAATTACCCGAAAATCTGAAATAGATGCAAAGTGCAGGAAAAAATTCTTTCGCTCAAGGGGGTACAAATGCGTGAAGTCGTAATAGTCGGAATGGCAAGAACGGCAATCGGGTCTTTCGGGGGTTCACTTAAAACCCTGTCAGCCGCCACTCTGGGCGCCACTGTCGCAAAAGAAGCAATCAGGCGCTCCGGCCTTGAAGACTCATCTTTGATAGACGACATTCTTATTGGCAACTGCCTGATGCGCACCGACGAAATAAATGTAGCCCGTTGCATCGGTCTTAAGGCCGGAATCCCGTTTACGACTCCGGCAGTCACCATTCAGAGGCAATGCGCCTCCGGCATGCAGGCAGTAATGTTCGGAGCGCAGAAAATTCAGCTGGGCGAAGCCGACGTGATTCTGGCCGGTGGAGTAGAATCAATGTCGAATGTCCCCTACATATTAAAAGACATGCGCTGGGGAGCGCGGCAGTTTGACGTAAAAGCGGTAGACTCTCTCTTCGAAGGTCTTACCGATCCGCTGGGCGGTTATCTCATGGGAATTACCGCCGAAAATCTGGCCGAAAAATACGGCATTACCCGCAATGAACAGGACGAACTCGCATATACTTCCCAGCAACGCGCCATAAAAGCCATTGATTCCGGTTTCTACCGGGAGGAAATCGTAGCGGTGGAAATTCCGCAGCGCAAGGGCGAACCGCTTGTTTTCGATACGGACGAGCACCCTCGACGCGACGCAACGCTTGAAAGTCTGGCGAAACTGAAGCCTGCGTTCAAAAAAGACGGTACTGTGACCGCCGGCAATTCATCAGGCATCAACGACGGTGCAGCGGCGATGCTGATAATGTCGCGGGAGAGAGCCGCCGAACTCGGCTCAAGACCCATTGCCCGCATAGCAGCGCAATCGCTGGCGGCAGTTGAGCCGGAACTGATGGGTTACGGCCCGGTTCCGGCAGTGCGGAAACTGCTGAAAAAAACAGGGCTGACGCTTGCAGATATCGACCTGATCGAACTCAACGAAGCCTTCGCGGCGCAGTACCTGGCCTGCGAAAAACTGCTTGAGCTGGATCGAGATAAAACCAATGTCGGCGGATCGGGTATAGCCCTGGGCCATCCGGTCGGCGCCACCGGGGCACGGCTGATGATAAGCCTTGTGCATCACCTCAAACGACTTGGAGGCAGACGCGGCATTGCGACCTTGTGCGTCGGTGGCGGAATGGGCATGGCCGTCCTGCTTGAAATGGAATGATGCGGAAAACTTATTTCAATTCCAGCACTATCGGGCAGTGATCTGAACCTGTCACTTCGGGAAGAATATAAGAAGCCTCAACCTGCGGCATGAATTCTTTATTGACGCAGAAGTAGTCTATTCTCCAGCCGATGTTGCGTTCGCGCGCATTTGTGCGATATGACCACCATGTGTAATGTCCCGGTTCCGGGCAGAAATGCCTGAAGGTATCGACGAATCCGCCGGCAAGAAATGAAGTCATTGCCTGACGCTCTTCAATGTAATAACCGGCGCTGTTTTCGTTGTCTTTAGGACGCGCCAGGTCGATTTCGGTGTGGGCGATATTGTAATCTCCGCAGACTATGACGTTCCTGCCGGATTTCAACAGATGGCGGCAGTGATCTTCCATGGCGTGACAGAACGCGATTTTGTAGGGCAGGCGCTTGCGCTCATCCTGCGAATTAGGGAAATACGCATTGACCAGACTGAATTCCGGGTAATGAAGCGTTACAACGCGCCCTTCCGAGTCGAACTTCTCAACGCCCATGTCGGAAACGGTCTGTGGTTTCTCGCGCGCATAAGTAACCACGCCGCTGTATCCTTTTTTTACCGCCGACTTGAAATACCCCTGATATTCAAGGGGCTTCAGCAATTCTTCGTCAAGCTGCGAAGGATCGGCCTTCGTTTCCTGAAGACACAGCAGATCAGGTTTTTCACTTTCGAGCCAGCTCATAAACCCTTTGCGCAAAACAGCTCTTATGCCGTTGACGTTCCAGCTGATTATTCTGGTCATATTCAATTCTCCAAACATGATATAAGGACAATAAAAACAGACCGGGCGGCGCAGAATGAAAACACCGCCCGGATAAAGCACTACAGGAGCAACTTATACAAATTCTTCAAGGAACAGCTTGCAGGCTTTTCCGCAGGCATAAATGTCGATTTTGGAGGCCAGTTCAAACGGCGAATGCATACCGACGAGAGCGACTCCCATGTCGATGGTGTTGATCTGCCAGCGGGCCAGCAGCCACGCCACAGTTCCACCGCCGCCTTCATCTACTTTACCGAGCTCGGTCAGCTGCCACGGCACGCCGCCGTCATCCAGAAGCTTGCGCAGGCGGGCAATATATTCGGCATCGGCGTCGTTGGAACCGGCCTTACCGCGCGATCCGGTATATTTGCAGAAGTTCACGCCATATCCAAGCTTGGGTGCGTTACGCATGTCGTGAACCTGCTTGAATTCCGGATTGACGCCCGCCGAGACATCCGTAGAAAGCGCCGAGGAAGCTGCAAGGCAGTCGCGCACAAAAATTTCACTGCTGCCTGGTTTGACGGCGTCGATGATTTTGGAAACGCCGTGATAGAAGAAGTTCGAGTCCATGCCGGTCGAGCCGTAGGAACCGATTTCTTCCTTATCAGCCAGAAAAACTACAGCGGTTTTTTCTGGAGCCTTTTTCATGTTCATCAGCGCCCACAGATTGCCGTAAGCGCACACTCGGTCGTCGTGACCGTAAGCGCCTATCAAACCGCGATCGAAGCCGATTTCGCGCGCCATGCCGGAAGGAACGACTTCCAGTTCGGACGAAATGAAGTCGTCTTCGGTAATGCCGTAATCGTTGTTCAGCTTCTCAAGCACCATCATTTTGATTTTTTCTTTCACGTCGGCGTCGTTGACAGGAACGGAACCGACAATGATGTTGAGCTGCTCGCCCTTTATTACCTCTCCGGCCTTGAGATCGCCCTGAGCTTTTGAGGCCAGGTGCGGCAGAAGATCGGAAATTACAAAGCACGGATCATCCGGCTCTTCGCCGATGTTGATTTCGACCGTAGTCCCGTCTTTCAGAGCCGCAATACCAACAAGAGAAAGTGGACGGTTGACCCACTGGTATTTTTTTATGCCGCCGTAATAATGAGTCTTCATCAGCGCCATGGCTGAATCGCCGTCTTCATAAAGCGGATTGGGCTTAATGTCCAGACGCGGCGCATCCACATGTGATGCGACGATGTTCATACCCTCGTTTACTCCCTTCCTGCCAATAACCGCCAGCAGCAGATTTTTGCCACGATTGCCGATATAAAGCTTATCTCCGCTTTTAAGCTTCCCTTTATAGCTTTCCAGCGGTTTAAAGCCGTTATTCTCCGCCCATGCGATGGTTTCATCTATGAACAGTCTTTCGTTTTTGCATTTCGAGATGTAAGCCATATACTCCCGGTTCATTTTTTCCAGAATGCCCAGTTCCGCCCGGCCGAACTTCAGCCAGCCGTTTTCTTTTTTTGAGAACAGTTTTTCTTCGAGCTTCTTGTATTTGCTTTCTTCAGCTTTTTTAGCCATTATCAATCCTCTTAAAGCAGTTTGCATAATAAGAACATAGGTTTCTATGTGAATAACATCCGCAGACCACAGCGTCAAGTGTATAGAAGCCTTATTCGACAGGCTGCGTGTAAAAACGTTCACATACCGGACTTCCGACGCTCATTGATTTGCGGTGAGTCCTCTCGTAAGTTAATATCAATAGATAATAATTTCCGGCATCGACGAATACGTGAATAGAATGAACAGGGCGGAAAACAAAAATCTGAAATTCAGAATCGTCGTATGGACTCTGGCCATACTGGCATTTCTGTTGTTCGCAGAATACGCATCGCGTCAGGCGGTCTTCTATTATTACCTCTGGAAATCCTACAGGCTTACACAGCATTATTATCATGTAGAAGGCGGATTTTCCGAATTCAAACGGCGCGTTGACGCCACTCGCGACGACAGACTGAATCTGAAGCAGCCTTTCGTCAGAGATATGTACAACCGCCGCTATTATCACCCTGAAGGAGTCGGACACAACTGGGGCTTCTTTCAGAAAGCGCCGCAGCTGCAGGCCGCCGAAGGCGTCACACGCATTCTCTGCATCGGATCATCCACAGTCAAACAGGGGTTCCCTGAGCCGTTGCAGAAGGTGCTTGACGGAATGGCGCCCGGACGCTTCGAAGTAATAAACGCCGGAATTCCGGCTGCTTCGATAATAAACACATACATGGACTACAACCTTATCTGGAAAAAACTCAACCCCGACATCGTGATTCTTGAGCATAACGTTGACGACGTGGTTTTCAACGCTGTCCTGCCGTATTCAATGAATGAAACCGGCAAAGACCGGCGCATGAGCTTTCAGCAGGCTTCGCAGGAAATGTTTTCAAAATTCGGAGGCGGATTCCGCACGCTTTACATGAACCTTTTCGACAACGAATCGCCGTTCACACTGGAGAAACGCGATCATCCGGCCCCGGATGGCTTGCAGCGCTACCGCGATTATACCGAAGCCTTCATTATGGCGATACGCGGTTCCGGCGCCAGTCCGGTGTTGCTGACTTATCAGCCTGCACTCTCAGACGGCGAGCTGCGCGGCGGATATTCGGAGGCGTTTTACAACGATATTGTTGCATTCTATCAACTTATGTTTTATTCATTTACACTGAAAGGCGCGGTGGAAACACTGGATGAGCAGAACGCAATCGTTCGCGAGGTTGCACAGAAATACGGAGTCACGCTGTTTGAAATGGCCGGTATCATACCCAGGCAGGATATGTTTTTTACAGACGGGACTCATCACAGCGAGAAAGCGGCTTTCATAGTAGCTAAAAAACTGGCGGCAAGGATGTTGGAAGATGGAATCATCACCACAGAGTAAAAACGAAGCCAAACAGGCAAAACGCTTCAAGAATAAGCGGGAGCTGTTCTGGTATGCCTTCATGCGGATACGCGAAACCCGTAAATGGTGGCTTATTCCGGTACTTGTGCTTCTGGTGATCGGCGGATTCTTCCTTAATCTTTTCACCGGGTACAACGTGCTGCCAGCCATTTACAGCCTTATCCCCTGAAATCGGCGCTGCATGGCGCTTGAGGTTGCAGAATGTTCAGAAAAATCACCGTCTGGATGCTTGCAATATGCGCCGTTCTGCTTTTTGCGGAATTTCTGGCCCGCTGGGGGCTTTACAACTACGAATTGTACAAATCCTATCAGCTCACAAAAAATTATTACGGGCACGCCAGAAATTTCACCGATTTCAAAAACGAATACGAAAGAATCAGCAGGCTCTTCACCGGCAGTGGAGTTCCTTTTGTAAGCGACCGATACAATCGCAGGTATTATTCGCCTGAGCTTGCGAAAAACCGTTTCGGCTTCATGCAGAAAGAACTGGCACTCGAAAAACGCCCCGGCGTTACGCGCATAATGTGCATAGGAACATCCACCGTCGAAATGGGCTTCCCCAAACCACTGCAGGAAGAGCTGGACCGCCGATATCCGGGACGATACGAAGTGATAAACGCCGGAATACCCGGTTCGGCCATGCTGAATAACTTTATGAACTATTCGCTTGTCTGGCATAAATTGAAACCGGACATTGTGGTTCTGGAGCACAATATTGACGATGTCCGCAGCAATGGAATTATGCCCTTTGAAATCAGCGCAGATTATGAAGACCGTGAAAAACGTTATCTTGACGACGAATCACTGAGAAACGACCCGTTTCTTCCGGCTCTTTACCGTCTGGCCAGCCGGGTGATTTCCAGCGAATTTGGTGAAGACAAAAGAATGAAGGAACCGAGTTCCGAAGGTCTTGAACGTTACGAAACAGTGCTGAATGCTTTCGTCGATCTGGTGAAAGGCTCCGGGGCTACTCCGGTTCTTATGACTTATCAGCCCGCACTGAGCGATGGAGATGCCAGAGGAAAATTCTCTGAAGGATACTTCGCCGACATCATCACGTTCTACCGCAGACTCTTTCCACAGTTCACAATTGAAGGCGCAATGGCGACTGTTGATGCCCACAACGAAATCATACGCAAAACAGCGCAGGACAAAAAGTTGCTGCTGGCAGACATCGTTGGACTGATTCCGCGCATGGATAAATTCTACAAGGACGGGACACACCTGGGAGAAAAAGGATCGAAGATTGCCGCCGGTAAATTGATTAATGTGCTTGAGAAATCAGGATTGATCGGAAACGGACAGGCTGAAAGCGCAAACGCGACAGAGAAATCCGAAAGTGCAATCGTCACGGAGCCTGAACCATGAAAAAGCTCCTGACTCCGCTGAGGATAAATCTGGCGGTCATACTGCTGCCGATTGCAGCGCTTTTTATCTGGGGCAACAGCAATGTAAGCAAAGACCTGATGCGGCTTGAACGCATACTGGATGTGCTTGAAAGCAGCCCGGATTTTATGTGGCGCCAACGTCCGAACCTGAATACGGATTTCGAAGGTGCGGACGTTTTTACCGACAGCGACGGATTCAGACTGAACAATAAACAGAGTACTGATCTGCCCTCAGCCAGGGCAGGAGAAAAAACTTTCACAATCGTAACGCTGGGCGCCAGCCCGACTTTCGGTTACGGAGTAAAAGCCGAAGAGGCTTACCCTGCAGTCGTCGAAAAAACGCTTCGACGTGAGA
>JAKQSH010000058.1 GCA_029570245.1 Deltaproteobacteria bacterium
GAGGAACTCGACGGCTGGGGTCACGATCTTATTGTTCTGACTCTTTTTGAGGACGAACGCCCGCTTAAAGGACTCAACGGACTTGCGGACTGGCGTTACAAAGGCAGACTGTCGCGCCTTATAATGGGCTCTCATTTTTCCGGCAGAAACGGAGAGAAGCTTCTTACAAATACCGGCGGGTATCTGAAAGCCCAGCGGGTACTTATGTACGGTCTGGGACGCCGCAGCGATTTCAACAACATCAATTTCGTTCACGCCGGCGAAGAAATATTCCGCATTATTCGCGGTATAAAAGCCGAATCGGTACTTATGACACTGCCGGGCACCTCCACAAAAGACCCTTATCTGCTCGATCGCATGGCGGTTATGGCCCGTCAGATCAAAGCTCAGTTCGACGGCTCGGTTACGATAATGGTCGATCCTCGCGAGAACTTATCTGACCTTAAGGCCAAATTCGATCTGATAGACCGTGAATTGAGCAGAGTTACGCAGAAAGCGCGCATTCCGGCAGAAGGGGCGCCGCGTCTACGCCCCAAAATTCAATCCGGCGGAACCAGAAGCGAAGGTGGTGCATGAGCGGTGCAGAAATAACAGTATTTCTGATGCTGAGCGCCTGTCTTCTGCTTATCGTATATTCTCGTAGCGCAGGCACCTTTCTTGACAGGCTTCTGAGCGGGCTGATTGAAAAAAAACGCTCTGGAAAATCGACAAATCAGCAGAATAAATAGTATAATCGCTAGAATTTTCGAAGCTCTGTATGTTTCTTCAGGGGCGGATGCATGGCTGTAACTGTACGAGTCTGAGGCAAAAAACGATGAAAATTCTTGGAATTTCGGCCTATTACCACGATTCCGCAGCTGCTCTGCTTGATGGCGGTGAAATCATCGCAGCGGCACAGGAAGAGCGTTTTACACGTAAAAAACATGATTCAGCGTTTCCTGCCAATGCTGCTCGATACTGCCTTGAAGCCGGAGGAATAGATTATAAAGACCTTGATTATGTAGTCTTTTATGATAAGCCGCTCATCAAGTTCGAACGTCTGCTCGAAAGTTATCTGGCTGGCGCCCCTGTTGGTTATCTGTCTTTCATTAAAGCGCTTCCTGTCTGGCTGAGAGAGAAGCTTTTCGCTCGAAAAAACCTGCGCAGAGAGACTCCGGGTTTCGAAGGGCCGATATTATTCACCGAGCATCACGAGTCTCATGCAGCTTCTGCATTTTACCCGTCGCCGTTTGAGGAGGCTGCAATCATTACCATTGACGGAGTCGGTGAATGGGCTACCACCAGTTACGGCATTGGCGAAGGGCGCGAGATAAAAATTCTGAAGGAAATACACTTTCCGCATTCGCTGGGGCTGCTGTATTCGGCTTTTACTTATTATCTGGGTTTCAAGGTCAATTCCGGCGAATATAAGGTGATGGGGCTGGCGCCATACGGCGAACCGAAATATGTCGATCTGATAATGAAAGAAATCATCGACCTCAAGGAAGACGGTTCTTTCAGGCTGAACATGAAGTATTTCGATTATGTAACAGGTCTGAAAATGACCAGTGCGAAGTTCGACCGGCTTTTCGGAGAACCGGCGCGTAAGCCTGAAACAGACCTGAACCAGAAACATATGGATATTGCGCGTTCGTTGCAGGATGTCACCGAAGAAGTCATGTTGCGTATGGCGCGTCATGTCCGGCGCGAAACAGGTAAGAAATACCTGTGTCTGGCTGGTGGCGTAGCGCTTAATTGCGTAGCCAACGGGCGCATTCTGCGGGAAGGCATCTTTGATGATCTCTGGATTCAGCCCGCTGCCGGAGACGCCGGCGGTGCGCTTGGGGCAGCTTACGCTGTCTGGCATCGTTATCTCGAAAAGGAACGCAGACTGCGCCCGGATGGCCGTCCGGCGCAGCTGGGCTCGAAACTTGGGCCGGAGTTCTCGAACGACGAAATAAAATCATGGCTCGATAAAAACGGTTATCCATATGAATATATGGATGATGACAAGCTATTTGATCACGTCGCCGGCCTTCTTGCTTCCGAAAATGTCATTGGCTGGCACGACGGACGGCTGGAATTCGGGCCGCGCGCCTTGGGCGGACGCTCTATTCTCGGAGATGCCCGAAGTCCGCGTATGCAGAAGCAGATCAATCTTAAAATAAAATTCCGTGAGTCGTTCCGGCCATTTGCGCCTTCATGCATGGCGGAACACGTCTCGGAGTATTTCGAAATCGACCGTGAATCGCCATACATGCTGCTGGTTGCGCCGGTTCGCAAAGAAATCCGCACAGAAATGACTCCGGAGCAGCAGAAGCTTTTCGGTATCAACAAACTTAACATTCCGCGTTCGAGCATTCCGGCTGTAACACACGTTGATTATTCAGCACGCATTCAGACCGTCAACCGTGAAGATCATCCGCGATATCACAGGCTTATAGAAACTTTCTACAAAAAGACCGGCTGTCCGGTAATCGTCAATACCTCGTTCAACGTGCGCGGTGAACCCATAGTCTGTCGCCCGGAGGAATCTTATGTGTGCTTCATGCGCACCGACATGGATTATCTGGTGCTTGGAAATTATGTGCTGGCTAAAACGAAGCAGCCCGAATTCAAAGAAGCCATGAACTGGCGCGAGCAGTTTCAGCTGGACTGATAAGGTACAGAAATGATTAACATAAACCCAAAAGAACGCGATCTGCGGATATTTTCTCTGGTTCTGGCTGTTTTTGCCGGTGGTTTTGGGACTCTGGCGTTTTCGAACGACAAAAGTCTTGTTGCGTATATTCTCTATGCGCTTTCCGTCTGGGGTGTGTTTTCTGCGGCGGTGCTGCCCGTATTCATAAAACCTGCCTATATTGCGTTTTCATACATCGGCCTGGTTTTAGGCTGGATAAACACGCGTCTGCTGCTGGGAATCATTTTTTATTTGATTTTCACACCGATATCGCTGTTTTTCCGTCTTATCGGGCGCGATATTCTTGACCGCCGCTTCGACAGAAACGCTGCAACTTACTGGAAAAACAAGCAGGATTCTGAACGCGGCAGAGAGCGCTATCTGAAGCAGTTCTGAGCAGGACGGTGCCGGAAATTTCTTTTTAATCATGGGAATATCTACACTTTCCCTTGACAATTCCTGAACTTTTAATAGTATATGGCGGCCTTGGGATCCTTCGGGCCATAAGGCGTTTTTACAGGATTGGCGCTATGAAGATTCGTCTTGAAGAAATCAGCGAAGGCGGTAGTCGCTTTCAGGAAACCAACAACGCCGCCTGGCTGACGAACCTTGTTCAGCTGGACGAAAACGATGTTTTCAGCGCCGCCGGAGATGCAAGTTTTGACATTGAGATTAAAAAATCCGCCTCACGCGTAAAAGTGACCGGATACGTGAAGGCCAAACTGGCCTTCACCTGCTCGCGCTGCCTGAAAGAGCAGGTGGCGGATTTTACGGTTCGCATCAACGAGTATCTTACGGCTGAAGACGACGATTATGTGCTGGTGGAAGGAGACCCGAAGCACGCCGCCGGGGCGGGTTGGGAATCTTTGAAACTGCTGGAAATAGACCTTGGTCACCTGATGGCCGACCATTTCAGAATGGCGCTTCCGATGGCTCCGGTCTGCGATGACAGTGAAAATTGCCGGGAAGGCTCGGTGGACATTGTTAATGAAGTCGATATGTCCTACGAGGAGCCCGTTAATCTTGAGTGGAAAGAAGGGCTGGCGGCTGTAAAGCGTCAGTTCTCGAAAAAGAAGACACAGAAGAAAAAGCAAGCTTCAGAATAAGGGAGTTGCAAAATGGCCGTACCGAAAAGAAAAACTTCTAAGTGCAACAAGCGTCTGCGTCGTTCCCATATGGCTTTGAGCGTCGCTCAGATCATCAACTGCCCCAACTGCGCCGAGAAGATGCGTCCGCATCGCGTCTGCCCGAACTGCGGTTACTACAAGGGCCGTGAAGTCGTCAAGTACGAAGAAGAATAAATCAGTCTCTTGCATGAATAACCCGCCGCACTGCAAAGCCGGTGCGCATTGCCTCTGACGGGGAAGGAGCGGGCGAATGATAGTTCTAGCAAGCGATCATAGAGGATTCCCGCTGAAAGAAAAGGTCAAGCAGTGGTTGACCGAAGCGGGCGAAGATTTCGAGGATGTCGGCTGCTTCTCGACGGAGTCGGTCGACTATCCTGATTTTGCCATTAAAGCCGCAGAGAAAGTAGCTTCG
>JAKQSH010000064.1 GCA_029570245.1 Deltaproteobacteria bacterium
AGAATTGATTTTTACAAATGTATCGAATTCTTCGCCCTGCCTGAACTGCCCGGATGAACCGGGACGCCCGCGCCAGCCAAGATTTTCATCGAACTGAAAGAACACATACTGATTGCCTTCGGTAAGAAATTTGTTGTCGAAAGTGAAGCGGGCAAAAGCCTCGGCGATCAGCAGAACAACGGCGAAGAGCACAACATTTGCAATGGCGACTTTAAGCCAGTTGCTCATAACAGATTTCGCTGCCGCTTAAAGTCCGGCCAGTTTCTTCATGCGGGCCAGGCGTTCGGCCTGAGTCTGCTGCAATTCCGGGTTTTTCGAAAGTTCCTGCCAGGCGCATGAGAAATAGTCTTTCGCGCCTTCGGCATTGTCGTTGACCATCATAATTTCGCCCAGTTCCTCACAAACATATCCGTCCTTCAATCCGGCGCCTTCAAGCTCCTGATAAAGAGCGTACATGATGCGATAGGATTCTTCTATGTTCTTCATCATGCGCAACGTACGTCCGACAGCATATTTTCCAAGCCGAATCTGATCGACTTCGCCGCGACTTTCCTGCCAGGCAAGATTGCGTCTGAAAATATCCAGAGCTTTTTCGTACTCGCGTGAACCAAAGAACGACCAGCCGATTCTGTTGTACAGATTGCCGCGCCAGCTTTGAACTTCGCTGTTGCGGCTGGCTTCCGAGATTTCCAGCGCTTTGATGTCCCACGACATGGTTTTGTCGTCGGACTTGATTTTTCCAATCAAGGTCGCGGCGTCAACGGCGTAATAATCTTCTCCGCAATCGCGGGCAGCGTTAAAGGCGTCGTTAAGAGTCAATACGGCGCGGTCATTGTCTCCGGCCATATTATAAAGCCTGCCGCGCTCAAGCAGATAGCGCACTTTTACGCGCGGCATCGAAGGCGTCAGCATGGACTCCACCTGCTGCAAAGTGGCGGCGGCATCTTCAAACTTACCCTGCATGCCTTCGGCGCGGGCCAGCTGCGTCAACAGCTCGGCATGATAAGCCACATCGCCCAGCTCGCGAGCTTCCGGCAGTATGCGCCGGAATTCGGCTTCAGTGCCGGCGGGATCGGCGAAATTCCACATGCGGTCGAAATCTTTCTTTTCGGCATAACTCATATCGTATTTCCGAAACTGAGGAGTTTCAGTACAAGCCGCCAGTATTACGGCTAGTGCGGCAACAATAAGAAACAACTTCGACAAGCCGGAAAACAACATTGAGTATTTCATAATTTTTCTCCATGACGCATCAAATCAATTCCGGGGGCAATTCTAATTCCCGGACAGTGAGGAATCAAGCATTTACATGTCACAAAAATAAAGGCATTTTTGACATCAACCTTGACTGTTAATATCATTAACAGACTTGCAGGTGGCAACGGTAATCGGTTGTACAAATAAAAAAAGATGTCGGAGGAATCATCATAAGACAAACATGGATGGATTTGTTCTGAATTGCGACACTGGAGGAATTGATGCCTGGCGAGACTGCAGAAAAGAAGAATAGAAACGGAAAGCGATCAGCCGGCAGACAGTACCTGCTGGCTGTCTTTCTGAGTTTTCTGGCCAGTCAGACTTTCTGGCTGATAGACAGCCTCTCAGAAAAGTTTTATCTGTATCCGCACAAAAAATTGTCGCAGCTGTTCCTGTTTGATCTCACATGGCCGGAACTCCTTTACCGGGTGAGTCTGACTGTGGCTTTCATTGCAATCGGCCTGCTGATTTCACGTTATATCAGCAGATTGAAAATACGCGATCAAGCCCTGCTCGACATGGAATCGCGTTACCGCAGCATATTTGAAAGCAACCAGGTGATGATGTTCATCCTGGACCCGGAGAACGGCCTCATTGTAGATTTCAACCCGGCGGCGGCGGAGCATTACGGATATCCGCCCGACAGCAGAACTCCGATTCCTATAATGGAAATCGACAGGCTCGAAGAACCGGAAATTCAGCGCCGTATGCAACTGGTGCTTGCCGGTCAACAGACCAATTTTGTTACGCGCCACCGCACCTTTTCAGGTGCTGAAATAAATGTCGAAATCAGCGCTGCTCCGATAATGCTGGACGGACGCAGGTTTATTTTCGGAATAATCAACGACGTAACCGAAAAGATGCAGATTGAAAAAAATCTGCACATCAGTCAGACGACATTGAACGCCGTTTTCAATACCGTTCCGATCGGACTCGGCATAGCAAAGGACAATTCCATTCTATGGGCTAACGACGAAGTCGAAAGACTTACAGGATACGGCAGAAAAGAGCTTGACGGACTTCCGATGAAGATGCTGTATGCCGACGAGGACGAATACGAACGTGTCAGCCGCATCAAACAGGCGGCCCTGCGTATTCACGGCATAGGCACAATAGAAACTCGCTGGAAACGCCGCGACGGTCGCCAGATCGAAATTCTGCTGAGTTCCGCCTCCATCGAAGACGACCAGATGGTGTTTACTGCAATGGACATCACCGACCGCAAACAGGCCGCACGCGCCCTGCGCGAGAGCGAGGAACGTTATCGCGTGCTGGTCGAAGATTCGCCCAACGCCATTCTGGTGCATTCGGATGAACGTATCGTGTTCATAAACGCCGAAGCCGTCCGTTGCCTGGGCGGTGAAGATGCTGCCCGGTTTCTTGGAATGTCAGTATACGATTTAATCCCGGCGGACATGCATAAAGATTTCAAGAACCGCCTTCTGACCATTGCTGACCGCCGATCATCCGGCGATATGGTTGAAGAACGGCGCCTCAAGCTTGATGGAACGGAAATCATTGTGGAGTCGGTATCCAATCCTGTCGAATATCAGGGCAGGCCGGCTTTGCAGGTTGTATTTCACGATATTACGGCGCGAAAAAAAATCGAAGAGGAGCTCAAGCAGAGCCGTGAACGGCTTTCTCTGGTGCTGCAATCGCTGAATGACGGAGTCTGGGATTTCAACCCGGCAGATGGAACAGTCAACTACTTTTCGCCCAGTTGGTACACCATGCTCGGCTACAAACCCTACGAAATGCCGCAGACATACGAAACATGGCGCGACCTGATTCACCCCGAAGACATCGCCGCAACCGAACAGTCGGTATGGAACCACGTCAGAGAAGGCAAATCATACGAGATCGAATTCCGCATGCGCTGCAAAAACGGAAATTACAAATGGATATTCTCGCGTGGCGAAGTGGTTGAACGGGATGGAAAAGGTCAGGCCGTTCGCATGGTCGGAACACACATCGACATCACCGAGCGCAGAATTCAGGAAGAAAAAATCCGTAACAGCGAAAAGTGGCTTTATACAACGCTCAGTTCTGTTGGAGACGCAGTAATCACAACCGACACCGAAGGAAGAATAACTTTTATCAATCCTGCCGCTTCAAAACTGTGCGGAATGGATGAAAATGATGCCTGCGGGCGCAGATTTTCAGATGTCTTTGTACTTATCGACGAAAACAACGAAGTGCTGGGCGATCCGTCAAGAATGATTCTCAAGGGAACGGACCCCGCCAGACTGAAAAAAAGAACTGTGATCAAATCTCCGGGTGGCAACAGCCGTATCGTTTCGAGCAGCGGCGCCCCGATTGTCGATCGCAACGGCGAGACACTGGGAGTGGTACTGGTTTTCCGCGACATAACCGAACAGCACGAAATGGAAGAGCGCCTGCGTCAGCAGCAGAAACTTGAGGCAATCGGTACGCTGGCCGGAGGCGTGGCGCACGAAATAAACAACCCGGTCAACATAGTGATGAACTACGCCGACATAATTCAGGAACTCTCCGAAAAAGACAGCGAAGTGTTTGAGAACGCTCAGAAAATAATAGATGAAAGCAAACGCATCGCCGGAATAGTCAAAGACCTGCTGGCGTTTTCGCGTCAGGACAGGGAGCACCACAGCCCGGCGCGCATCGAAGACATCGTGAATTCAACGCTTTCTCTGACGCGCAAAATCCTGACCCGCGATCAGATAAAAGTCTCCGTCGAAATGGAAGCCGGTCTTCCGCAGATCAAATGCCGCAGTCAGCAGATCATGCAGGTACTGATGAATCTTATCACCAATGCCAGAGACGCACTCAATCAGCGTTATCCTAAATTCGACGACAACAAACGCATAATAATCACCTGTCGCCTGCATGAAATCGACGGCGAACAATTCGTCCGCACCACGCTTGAAGATCACGGAGCAGGTATTCCGGCGGCAATACAAAACCGAATCATGGACCCGTTTTTCACCACCAAAAGCCGCGACCGTGGAACTGGGCTGGGGCTTTCTGTCAGTCACGGTATTATTAAAGAACACCGGGGCAACCTGTCATTCGAAACGGTTGAGGGTGAATATACGCGTTTCCATATCGACCTGCGCGTTGACAACAACTGGAGCCTTCTGGAAGAGGAATAATTCCCGGCAGTAGAAAATCACCCGGCGTTAATGGCTATTATAGAAGCCAGCGTAAGAAAGACCGCAAAAACACCCCAGGCCGAAATACGCTCCCGGAATACAAGAACTGCGACAAGGCTTATAAGCAGAACATTGCCGGCCGACACTACCGGAAACACCACATGCGCCGGAAGTTCAGACAGCGCCGAAACAATAAACCACGAAGCCAGCATGTTGGGAACTCCTATAGCGCCACCCCACAGCAGGTCTTTTGCATACAGTCTGCACCGTTGTTTGAGCGCGGCGACAATAAACACCGCAAGAGCGGAGGCGAACAACAACAGCAGAAAAATCGGTTTCTCGGC